>JALHLM010000009.1:10547-29590 GCA_022844585.1 Pirellulales bacterium
ATCCGCTGATGAAGGCGCGGGGCGGCGGTTCGATCATCAACATCAGCAGCATCGGCGGGCTACGGCCCGAGCCGATGCTGGGCCTGTATAACGTCAGCAAAGCGGCGCTCTTGAGTCTGACGCAAGCAATGGCCCGCGAGTGGGGAGGTGATCAAATCCGCGTCAACGCAATCTGCCCCGGGTTGGTGCAAACCAAGTTCAGCGAGGCCCTCTGGCGCGACGAAGCCACGCTGCGCGGATTCCTCGAACGCGTGCCGCTGGGGCGGATGGCGCAATCCGAAGATCTCGCACCGCTCGCGGTCTACCTTGCGTCTCCGGCCAGTGGCTACTGCACCGGGGCGATCTTTACGATCGACGGCGGATTGACGATTTGACGTCGAATTACTGGCTAGGAGTCGCGTCCGTCTTGAGCGACCAGCCGACGGGCTGCGTCCAGGCCTGTTGCAGTTGCCCTGCGAGCGACGGATCGGGATGCGCGAGGCTTGATGTGACAATCGCGCGAATGTAAAGTTCTTCGCCCGTGAGTTGGTAGGTTGCGCTCGCTCCCTTGACTTCGGCGAACGTCCGACCGATTTCCGGTGAGTACTTTTTCGTGGTATCGAGCGCCGCACCGGCGCCGTCGGTGCGATCTTTTCCTTCCAGCGGCGCATTGCGCGGCGTGCCGATGAATCTCGTCGTGAACTCCGCATCTGCTTGCGGTTCGATTTCCAGACTCACAGTGCGCGACGTTGCGTCGTACCGCACATCGGTGAGTGTGACGCCCGTCGAGGCGTAGAAGTCACCCGCCTTGATCGCCCGGACGAGCGAATCCGGCGTGAGATGCCTCGCCCGGACCATGATCCAGCCGCGGCCGGGGCGCTGCTCCTGGGCACCGTCGTAGTGATGGCTGTCGTCGGTGGCCAGGCCCATCAGCGGCGCCGCATTGAGTTCGGCGATGCGCAGCGTATTGGCGATATCCCAGATCTCTTCCATGCCGGCGCGGTGTTCGTCGCCATCGTTGTTGACGCCGGTGTGGCCGTTGTAGACCTCGACGAAGCGCTCGTTGATCACCGCGGCGATGTCCTCGGCCGTGACGGCCCAGTAGAAGTTGGGATGATTCAAGTGCGCGAGCAGCGGCTTGCCCGACTGGCGCTCCTGTTCTTCGACGGCGCGGAGATCAGCGGCCATGGCCTCGCGCATGGTCGCGCCGCCGAGCGGTTGGATCAACTCCTGGACATTGGCGATGTTGATGTGCAACGGTTTGCCGTCGACGGCGTCGCTCAGTTCCTCGGATGGAATCATCAGGAACTGACCTCGTTCCTCGACGAGATGACGGAATTCGTCGAGCGGCTTGAGCCGCACTTCCAGCGTATCCTGCGTGCGATCGCCGCGGGTTTCGACCCAATGTTCACCAAAGCGGGCCAGGTATTTCTTGAGCGCTTCAGGATGCCCGCGCTTCTCGATTCGGGACCAGGACATCCAGCGCTCGCCGGCGCTCAGTACGTTGTGATCCGAGAGCGCGAGGAATTGATAGCCGTGCGTGCGGTACCATTCGGCGATCATCTCCGGAAAATCGTTGCCGTCGCTCCAGAGCGAGTGCGTATGGAGATTACCACGATACCAGCGCAATGGAGCGTCGGCGGTGATTGGGTCCGGTTCGGCAGCAAGTGCCGGCCGAACGAAGGCGCAGGCCAGCAGGCACGTGAGCGCCGTGCGCAGCCAGCGTCGTCGGAATACGAATTGCATCAACGTTTCCTTGAAAAGTGGCGCGTCAATTCAATCGACGTAGACAAACTCATTCAGGTTGAACATCGCTAACGCGAGCAGCGTGAGCGATTTCGACAACTGGTCTTGGCCGGCGCTTTCCGAAATGCGCTGGCGCTCGACCGAGGCGTACAGAAAGGCCTCCGCGTGCGCTTGTTCCGCGGTAGATGGCATGCGTCCAAGCAGACGAAGATACAGCAACTCCACGCAGGCGTCCGGCTTGTCGCCAACGCGCGCTTGTACGAATCGCGTCAGGTCTTGCGCGCATTGCAACGAGAACTCGGAGTTCAATAGCAACAGCGATTGCGGGGCGATCGTCGAGCGTGTGCGGCGCGGGCAGGAAGTGGCCGCCTCCGGGCGATCGAAGGCCTCGAACAACGGGTAGCGTAGATTGCGCCGTGCGAACAAATACACGCTGCGGCGGCGATGGTCTTCTTCGTCCGGGCTGGGCGTCCAATGGTCGCGAAGCAGCGTCGAGACCAACTCTGCCGGCAACGGCGGCATCACGCCTGGCCCGCCGGTGCGCGGGCTCAAGCGATCGGCGGCGGCCAACATGCAGTCGCGAATCGCTTCGCCTTCGAGCCGCTGCCGGCGCATGTGCCAGAGTAAGCGATTCTCTGGATCCCGTTTCAAATCTTGCTCCCAGATCGCGAAGTCCCCTTCCGACGCGTGACTCGCTTGTCGATAAGTCGCGGAGCTGAGAATCAGCTTGTGCAATCGTTTCAGGCTCCAACCTTGTCGCGAGAGTTCGCGCGCCAGCCAATCGAGCAACTCCGGGTGCGTCGGCGCTTCGCCCATCACGCCGAAATCGCTCGGCGTGGCAACCAGTCCTTCGCCGAAGTGATGTTGCCAAAGACGATTGACGATCACGCGCGTAGTGAGCGGATGATCCGGACGCGTCAGCCAGCGCGCGAGCGCTGCACGTGGCGACGGGTCCTCCTCCGTGGGCGCATCACCCCAAGCGTTGGCGATCCGCGGAAAGCCTGGCTGCAATTCCTGCGTGGGGCGCCGAAAGTCGCCGCGCGCGTAGAGGAACGACGGTGCGCGGTCCGCGGCGTTTCGTTCGCGCAGCTCCCGATCGACGTCCGGCTTGCGGAAATGGAGCGCCGGCTCGAAGCAGGCGCGGAGGCGGTAGAAATCGGCCTGGCTGATGGGATCGAACTTGTGGTCGTGACATTCGGCGCAACCAATTTGCAGGCCCAGGAACACGCTGCCGACCGTGCCAGCAATGTCGTTGAGCACCATATGCCGGCGCTCTTCCTGCCGGTTGATGTCGGGCATGTCCGGACCGCAGAGCGCGAAACCGGTCGCAATGGCAGCCGTATCGTCATCAGGTTGCAGCACGTCGCCGGCAATTTGTTGTCGCACGAACTCGTCGTACGGCAGGTCAGCGTTCAACGCTTGAATGACCCAGTCGCGATACTTCCACGCCGTCGGGCGGGAGACGTCGTGTTCGAAGCCGTCTGTCTCGGCGTATCTCGCCAGATCGAGCCAATGCTGTGCCCAGCGTTCGCCGTAGTGCGGCGAAGCCAGTAGGCGATCCACCAACTGCTCGTACGCGTCCGGCCGTTCGTCCGCGAGAAAAGCGTCGACCTCTTCCGGTGTCGGCGGCACTCCGATGAGGTCAAGCGTCACACGGCGAATCAGCGTGACGCGATCCGCTGCCGGCGTCGGGATCAGTCCTTTCTTTTCAAGCTTGGCAAGAATGAAGCGATCGATCGCGTTGCTCGACCAATTTTCGTGTTGCACCGCCGGCGGCGTGGGATCACTCAGCGGCTGAAACGCCCAATGCTCGCGGTCGCCGTCGGAGATGGCCTGTTCTTGCGTCGCCGCATCATCGGCACGGGCGCGTAACGCCAGCGACGCGACGATTGCAAAAAACGCGAGCGCGCAAATCAGCCCAGGGGAGGCGGTCGAAGTCGTGCTTTTCATAGAAAGACGATTGCAGCCTCCCCTGGGCTTGGCGCTAACGACGTCGTTGTTCAGCGACGGTTATTTCCCATGCAGATACGACGGCGTCAGCAGTGCGACGCCTTCGCGGTTCAACATTTCAAGTTGTTGCAGGCCATTCACCACAGCGCGATACCGGTACGGCTCGAATTGTTTCAAGTGCGGCAATGCCAGCTCGACCAAGGAAAGCTGCTGGCGGTTGAACAAGCGCACGTCTTCGTCCGCCTCAATGCGTCCGGTGTCCTCGTCGCCGGCGCTTTGTTCGAGGAGTTGCTCGAAGAAATCGCGGTTGCGCGGGATTACGCGGAGCTCGTACTTGCCCTTTTCCAAATTCGCTTCGCCCGCGATGTGAGCGATGGCGTCGTCGAGCGTGCCGAGCTTATCGACCAGGCCGAGTTCCAGCGCCTGCTTGCCGGTGAACACACGGCCGCCGGCCAGTTCGTCGATCGGCTTCTTCAGGCGATCGCCGCGGGCCGCGACGACGTGGCCCTTGAAGACGCCGTAGATCTCGTCCATCCAGGCTTGCATCCGCACGCGTTCGGCGTCGCTGAACACGCTGCCGGAGCTGAGCATGCCGGCGTTCGCGCCGCGGCGATATTCCTTGAATGATACGCCAGCCTTGTTCCACAGTTGTGTGGTCGCCAGCTTGCCGCCGACGACGCCGATCGAGCCGGTGATGGTCGAGGCGTCGGCGAAGATCAAATCCGAACCGCAGGCGACGTAGTATCCGCCGCTGCCGGCCACGTCGCCCATCGAGACGACGAACGGCTTGCGGGCTTTCACGCGCTTCGTGGCGTCGAGGATAATTTCGCTCGCCACGGCGCTGCCGCCCGGCGAATTCACGCGCAGCACGACCGCCTTCACCGAGTCGTCGGCCGCGGCCTCGTCAAGCGCCTTGCGAATCGCCGTACTGCTCGCGGCTTCGCTCATGCTGAGCGGCGAGATGCCGCCGTTGCCAAGATCAATCGCCCCTTCAACATGCACGATAGCGATCGAATCCTTGCTGGTTTTCTTGGCCTTGGCCTCGTTCATCGCGTCGGCCCAGAGTTTGACCAGACCGAACGGCGACGAGAGATCCACCTCGGGCGCCTTCTTGTGGCCGTACTTACGATCGAACACCACGTCGTCGCCGTACTTTGCTTTCAGCACGGCGGTGAAATCCTGGCGATGTTCGACGGCGTCGATCAAGCCTTCCTTCAGCGCCTTCTCGGCCGTGTACGGACCGTTATCGATCCAAGCCCGGGCTTTCGCGGCGTCGACCTTGCGACCGGCGGCGATCAAATCGACGTACGTTTCGAACTGGCTGTCGAGCAACCAATTCTGCATCTGTTCGGCGGCGGTGCTGGGACCGGTCCGCATGTACTGCTCGGCCGCGCTCTTATACTCGCCGCAGGTGAGAAAGTCCGGCTGCACGCCGAGTTTGTCGAGCAAGCCGCGTAGAAACATCGATTCACCGCCGACACCGGCGACCCAAACGTCGGCCGTCGGGACCACGCTGACGCGCGACGCGCCGGAGAGCAGCACGTAGTCGCCCATCTGCAGCGAATCGGAATGGACGTAAATCTCCTTGCCTTGCTCGCGGAGCTTCGCCATCGCCTGGCGAATTTCTTCGATCTGCGCGGAACCGATCGACGCCCCGTCGTAGAGCATGACGATCGCCTTGACCTGCTCATCCTCGCCGGCCTTCTTCAAGCGCGCGACCAGCCCGGTCAACGATTCGCCGCCAGCCGAGCCGAACAAAATATCCGCGACAGGCGGCTTCTCGCTCACCGCGCCGGAGAGCCGAAAGATCGGCACGGTGGGTTTCTTGGCGGTGGATTTTTGCGCGTGGGCCGTAGGCGCGGCGATCGCGCTCATCAACGTCAAAGCCATCAAAGCAAACCAAACGTGGCGCGGTCTCATAGAGCCCTCTTTGCAAAGCGAAATGCGTGGCGATTGCTGGGTCGGAATATGGTTGAGTTTGAGCCTGCGACGTGGCCGTGGCAAGAGTCCGAAGCTAGCCCGACGCGCAAGCGAGGGGGAACAGGCGTCGCATCTGAGGAAACGCCGTACTCAATTCGACGTCTTCTCCCCCTCGCTGGCGCTTCGGGTTGGTGTGGGCCTTGCCCCGCTTCGCGCAGCCCCCCAGAATGGTAGCTCGTTCCGCCTGTCCCGACCACTCGTCGCGAGCCTTCGATGCCGAATTCCGAGACGCCCACCGTCATTCTCTCCGGTTTCGCCGACGAAGCCGCCGCCCATAAGCTGGCAGAGCCGCAGTTCGCGGCCTTCGCCGCCCTGGGCTTGCAGTATTACAGCCTGCGGTTCATCGACGTCGGCCAGGGCATCAAGAACGTGATGCAGCTCACCACGCCCGAGATCCAGAAGGTCCGCCATCTGGAGGACGACTACGGGTTGAACGTGACGTCGATTGGCTCGCCGATTGGCAAGGTGAAACTCGTCGATGTCGAAGACGGCACTAAGAACGCCTTCGTCCCGTTCAAGAAATATCTCAAGGACGTGAAGAAGGCTTGCGAGTTGGCCCATGCGTTCGAGACCAAACTGGTGCGCGGCTTCTCGTTCTATCACCCGCGCGGCAGCGATCCCAAGGAGCATCTCGCGCAGGCGGCCGATCAACTGGGCGAAATCGCCGAGACCTGCCATCGGTCCGACCTGACGTTCGGCCTGGAGATCGAGGCCAACCTCGTCGGGCAGAACGGTTACCTGATGGCCGAGCTGCATCGCCGCGTGAATCATCCGGCGATGGTGCTGGTGTTCGACGGCGGCAACATCGCCTGCCAGGGTTACACGCAGGGCGAGGTGTTCGAGCAATACCTGGCGATGAAATCCGGTATCGGCTGGATGCACATCAAGGACTACCGCCATCCCGCGCCGCCGAAAAAAGTAGGCCACGTCGACGAGGGTGCGCTCAAGCACTTCGTTCCCGCCGACCGTGGCGACAGCGCGCACGAACTGATCCTGCGCGATTTCCGCGACGCGCTCCCGAAGCTGGAAAAGAAACTCGCCCGACGCGGCATTCCGGGCGTGTTCCTCGACCTGGAACCGCACGTCAAAGGGGGCGGCCAATTCGGCGGCTTCAGCGGCCCGGACGGATTCGGCGTGGCGCTACGCGGCCTGCTCCGCGTGCTGGACTACACGGGCGTTGGGTATCACTTGCGGGATTTTGAGGATATTTGCGCGGCGCGGGGGTTTTAGCAATTCTCCCGTAGGTCAGGCACCGCGGCCAAAGCCGACAGCATCGCTCGAAGGACAATTCAATTAACATCTCAAGCGCTCTGCGAGCACCGTGCCTGACACGAGGCCAGGTCAACTCCTGTCAGGCACGCCCCGCGCATCGCGCTTGGACGTGACTACAATCACGTCGAGTGTGCTCCGTTGGCTTCGTCGGCGGTGCCTGACCTACGAGGCTGACATGAGCACAGATCAACTCCTGTCAGTCGAACTCGTTTGTCGTGATGTTGCAGTTCGGAATGGCCTTCTCAAGCTCTCCCAATTCGGCCTTGGTCATAGGCGCATCAAACGCGAGATTTTGCAGTCGGTCGAGTACGGCCAATCGACGGATCCCAGCAGCCGTGACCTGTGTCTTGGCCAATACGAGATGCTTCATTCGAGGACAGCGGCGGAGCGACTCGATTCCATCGTCCGACACAGGACAATTGGTCAAAGCGATCCATTCGAGGTTCGGCAGCTCCCGTAATCTGGCAACAAGTTCGTCTCCGACATTCGACGAGGATATCGTCAGCTTCGTTAGTTTGGTACATCGAACGATGGACTCGACTGACGCATCCGAGATGCCCGCACCGCGTAGCGTTAACGATTCAAGGTCTGCCATCTTCTCGACAATCATTTCCAGCTCTTCGTCACCGAGTGAGGGCATCCCCGTTAGCTGCAACTCCTGCAGCATTGTTAGATTGCCGAGTGTTTTCAGGCTCTCTCGCGATATGTTCGGCGTGCCATAGATCAGTAACGAGCGCAGCTGTCGGAGTTTCCCGATACCGGCGACATGTCGATCCCGCAATGTACTCGGCGGATCGGTCAACTCGTCGTACACGGACAGTTTTGTCAATGTTCCTGACGATTGTAGGCGGTCGAATTGACAATTGGTAAAGTCGACACAGGAGAGATCAAGGGATTCGAGGCGCCTATGTCCGGCGAGTAGACTGCCGTAATCGATGTCGAATCTCACATCATCTAGATCCACTTCCTTTAGAAATGGCAGTTCCGTCAGCAACTCGATGTCATCTCGCGTCAATTCACTCGTGTCGTCACTGAATAGTGGACCATAAATGGACACAGATTCGACGTTCCTGAGCGCGGCTTTGCCTCCATAGCGTTCAATCCACTCAGGTATGCTGGCCTCGCTGATCGTGAACCCAAGTAACTTCGGTTCGCGAAAGCTGGCTAAGGCATCCACTTCGCGAAGCCGCTCTGCAATCTCATTCGTCCGCCGCACCTTCCGCACGAAGTGCGCGCCCCAGCCGAGCAGGATGGCGACGCCGGTCACCAGCACCAGCAGCGTGCGGAGGCCGAAGCGCGGCTTGAGTTTGCGGAGCCACATGGGTTGGTTGGTCGGTAAGTGATGTTGGTAATGTTGTGGCACGGTCTCCCGACCGTGCCGCTGGGCCGACCGAAGGTCTCCGGTTCTACATCGTGGCAGTGCATGGAGACCTGCGGTCGCACGGGTGGCATGGTCGGGAGACCATGCCACAACAGAGCGACCATGCCACAACGAAACGGAGACCATACCACGACAGGCGAAAAGTCCAGCGGCATTTGCCATCATAACCGTCGGCCCGGCACGTTGCATCCGCCGCGTAAACGTGACCAGCCACAAAATCCTGTACCACCGGTTATGAAGGTAACGGTGGGGTAAGACCACTGTGCTGCTGGAGCGGAGGGATGGGCTGAGGCGACGGCGCAGCCGGCGTCTGTTTCGATCGCGAAGGAAAAGGCAATTGTATGCGCTCGGTATCTCCCATGATCGACAGCGCTGCTTCTAAAGACATTTCGTCTTCAAAAAAACACCTAATCCGAATTCCTGTTGACTTGCAATTGGCCACTTCCATTCATAAGATACTCGCTCGTATTGTGCTGATTTACACTTACTTTTTTTGGAGGAGTTCGACTATGTCCAACGCAGTTACTCGATCGATCGCGATTCTGGTTGCTGTCACTCTCTTTCCCGTCGAAACTGAAGCTCAGATTGTGAACTTGCCAAGCAGACGCTTGGACAATGGGATCCAAGAGCAAATCAGTTATGGCGACATTTTTGTTTGGCACCATTACCATGGTGGCTTCTTTTCGGACGACGCTGATGCGGACGACGTCCTGGCTGTGGCAAGCGTGAGCGAGACAGAAAAAGGAAACGGCTGCACTGTCAATGCATTTGGCGAGGCCGAGTCGTGGTGCAATACCGATATTGGCAATACTTCATTCATTCCCGAGGTGAACACTTCGGGTGGCATTGAAGTAAGCGTCCACAAGGGCACTTTGTCAGCCGGCGGTAGAGCCATTTCCGAATGGTTCAGTCGCGCAGCAGCGGACTTCGAGATCGAGCGGCACCCGACAATTGATACTGAAGGCAGCGAGAACGATGCCGACGTAACGTTGGAAGGGGCGTTCTTCATGCTGGCCGGAGAAGTTACAACCGGATCGCTTTCGGATTTCTACGCGGGAAATACGACACTGCGAGTCGGTCTGTCAAGCGTGGATGTGGATTACCTCTATGGTACTGGATGGGTATTAAATGGGTCGCTGGAACAGTCGTCAGCGGCGGACCCTGATGCATTACCGCTTCCGCTTGACGACGTGGCGCTGGGTGCCGGGGTGGATTTTCTCCTCGAATTTTCACAGGCAACCGTAATTGGTGCCGAAATTCATATTGAAACGGACGTGCAGAATCTCATGGCCGAATCGATGAGTTTGTCTGGCTCGGCAACTGGAACTCATGCCACGGAAGCCGACTACAGCTTAGCCGCATGGTACGAGGTGTTCGACGTCGAGCTGTGATTGTGCCTGTTTGGTTAGAACTTCATTGGCTTTGCACACGGGCGGTCACTCTCGTTGACCGCCCGTGATTTCGTGGTGGTGTCTATTGATTAGACGGCAGCCGGTCGGTGTTTGTTGATCGACTACCTCTCGCTGAAGATTCTTGGCAGTTTTATTTCAGGAGTTGACTTGAATGTCTCGCTTTGGACGTTTGACCGCCAAGGTCATACTCATCATTTCGGTCATGCTTTACGCTGTCCTGCCTGCGATCGCTGAAGAATCATTTGCAAGGAGATTTTCTGAGATTCAGCAGGCGTACCGAGAGCGAGTCGTGCAATTGCACGTGCAGGACGCGACTCAGCAACACTTAAGAGATGAGCTCAAGCGCCGCGATAAAAGTCTGCGGTCCCTGCTTGATGAAGCATGCAAGATGGATGTGCTCGCTTTGCCGTTTGATGAATTGGTTGCGATTGTCGACTGTGCTCAGCCCATTCGCGAGTTTCATCGCTCACTTCCGTTCGCGCAACGTGCGTTCGAGTTGCGATCTGACGAGGTCTCCGCGCAAATTACGTTGATTCGCACGCTTGTCAACTCCGGAGAGATCGACGAAGCGGCGAGAATCGCGGGAATCGTGACGAAAGGTGCCGCGCCCGAATCGCCCATACGAGCGGCATACGGCTTGCTTTATCTCGGAGAAAAGAAGCGACACAACTATCGCCGTGCACTTGAATGCTTCGACGAATATATGCGACTCATTGTCGGGCGGGTGGCAACGGTCCCGGGCGAAGGGCATCGCTTTGACACCTATCTCCGTCGTTGCGCGGAATTGTGTGAGATAATGGAAGGCAAGGCAACCTTTGACCAACACGTTTTGGCGTACGACGCTGCACTGGAGGATGCACAGAAACGGATGACTGACCTTGACATTCGCACGCTCGATTCTCGTCGCCAGTCGGTCTCTATTTGCAGCGCCCGATTTCGCATTGCGCGAGCTTTGGCGAACAACGACAGGGCGAGCGTGGCCATGAGGGCTTGGTTACGGGAACTAGGAAAACTTGTCGGGGAACTAAACGTTCCAGCGGACGACGCCTGCGTTGAATTAGCTGCAGCTCGTGACGCAATGGCTGAATCGCAAGATTTGTTGTCCACTAACAAACTGATCGCCGAAGAAGCGTCGAACATCAAGATCGTAGCTGAAGCTGTCGATTCGAAAGGTCGACAGCGAATCGTTTCTCGCCTCAAGGAACTGCAGGCGGTGGCAAACTCGTTGTCCGATTTGCCTTCGACACAAGAGTAGAACTGCAAATACGCATAGTACCGACCTCCTTGTCGACCAAGTTGTGGCAGTAGGTCTCCAGTTCTACATTGTGGCGATGCATGGAGACCTGCGGTCGTACGGGTGGCATGGTTGGGAGACCATGCCACAACAGAGCGACCATGCCACAACAGACGCCAAATGCCCAGCGACATTTGCCATCATAACCGTGTGCCGGGCACGTTGCATCCGCTGCGCAAACGGTTACGATCGAGCACAGCCGGCCGCCATCGTCAACGGGCGGCCGTCGGTGTCGTCCACGCGATCGCCAGTAGCAAAGGGTTGGTCATGAAGTACATGGTGCAGTTCCGGCTAAAGCCGGGCAGCAAGAATGCCGTGGTCGAGTACTTCGAGCTCCGCGGTCCGAACCGCAACCCGGGCGTCAAGTTTCTGGGCGCTTGGATCGGCAAAGGCGAGGACGTGGTCTTCGTCCTGGTCGAAGGGGACGACCAGCAACACCTCGCGGCCGCCGGCGCGTCCTGGGCGCAATTCGGCGAGTTCGACGTGTTTCCGGTGACCGATGTGGAGCAGTATTGAGTCCACGGTAGCAAATGTTGTGGCACTGTCTCCCGACCGTGCCGCTGGGCCGACCGAAGGTCTCCAGGACTACCGTACGGCAACGAATGGAGACCTACGGTCGCACGAGTGGCATTGTTGGGAGTCCATGCCACAACAGACGCTGGCGCTTCCGGCTGGTGTGGCGGACTAGAACCACGACGGGACATCGCGCTCGAACGGCGACGCACTTCGCTTCTTCGGCGAAATCGTCGTTCCCACAAACTCCAGAATCGCGCGGTCCCAGGCGGACAGCGTGGCATCCGACTCGCGTTTGGTTTCCAACCGGACGGCGACCGTGGTCGTTACGCTCGTCGTCGTGGCGAGTTGCGCGGCGGATGCACGGCGCCGCAGTGGCGCTGGGGAATTGTTGTTCGACGCGCCGAAGTTGTTGCGCACCGCGTTCAGGTCGGTGATGTTGACCTGGTTGTCGCCGTTGGTGTCGCCGACGACGCCCGGGCCGCTCGAACCAAAGTTGTTGCGGACGTTGTTCAAATCGGTGATGTTCACATCGCCGTCGTTGTTGGTGTCCCCTTCAAGCGGATTGGCGTCGGCCGCGCCGGGGGAACCGAGCGCTTTGTTGCTCGCGCGCCAGGAGGGCGCATCGCCCCACGTGCTGGTTTCCGCCAGCGGGTCGACGATCACCAACGAGAAACCGCCGCCGTCGGTTGTCGGTTGCCAGGCGTCGGAGTAGCTGAAGTCGAGCAGCTTCTCCTGGAATGCCGATTCCAGCAGCAGCGCTTCGCCGGAGTTGTTCAGGTTGCCGTCGAATTCACCGGCGATATTCAGGCCAGCGCCGTAACGCGATTCAAACGCTAACTGGTTGTTCACGACGAGTACATGCGCGCCAGGAGCGAGCACGCCGTTGCCGAAGGTGAAGTCCACGCCGCCGGAAAGCTTCATGCCGACGAGTTGCATTGGCGTCGAGCCGGTGTTTTGCAACTCCAGGTACTCGAAGTCGTTGTCGCCGTACGGGCTGCCCGGGGCCGGCTCCGGCGGATGGTACATGATCTCGGTGATCCGCAACTTCGGCGCGAGCACGGTGAACGTCGCGGCGTCGAGCGCGCTCCATTCGCCGCCAAGCAACACGCGAGCACGAACTTCCGCCGAGGCGTCGAACTGCAGACCGTTGCCATCGTAAAGAACGGCCGTCGGGCTCGGCGCACCGCCGGGCAAGCGCGGGTCGCTGCCGTCGAGCGTGTAGTAGATCGCGCCGCCGGAAGGATCGAACGACCCGGCCAGCAGTTGCAGATCGAAACTGAGATCGGAACTGCCGCCGCCGGATTGATGCACTTCGACGGCGATGGTGTTGACGCCATCGTGCAAAAGCGATTTGTCGATGACCAATTGTTGGAAAGCGCTCTCGTCCCCGCCGCCCACCGCGCCGGATGCCGGCGTCTGGTAGGTAATGTCGCCGCCGGGCATGTTGAATCGCGTCGGGAGCGGTTGGCCGTTGATGTAAACGACGGCGCCGTCGTCCCGCATCACGCGCAATTCAACCGAGTCCATGCCGGCCAGGTCGGTGACGTTGAACGTCTTGCGGAAATACGTAGTGATGTACTTGTTGCCAGCATTGGGACCAAAGCCCACGACGGTCTGCTCGTCGCCGTCGCCGTACCCGAATTGTCCGACGCCGGTCTTCCACGTCGCGGGCGGAACGAAGCCGACTTCTTTCCAGGCCGTACCTTGGTCGGTGCCGTTATCGAGATACTGCCACGACGAGCCAGCGGCAATGATCGGCGTGAACGAAGTTTTGCCGACGCTAGTGAGCGTAACCACGTCCTCCGGATTCACCGCGCCCCCGTGTTGGCTGTAGATCGGCGGATCGACGTTCGTGTACAGTCCCGCCGCGCGAAACTGACTGATCATCTCGGTATGACGCCCGGGGAAATATTGCTGCACCAGCCGGTTCACTTCGTTGACGAATTCCACATCGTGCGTGTAGGGCGGCTCGCGGCGCGTATCGCCCCAGCGGGCCGATTCGCCGACCATCGCTCGATCGATCATGTTGACCCACTTCAGGAATCGCGCGGTGTTGGCCTCCACGGACATCGCGCCGCCGTTGAACATGTGCTGTTGAATGCGATCCGCGAAGCGGAGCCGGAACTCGGGGTTCGCGCGCAGCGCGTTGTAGATGAACGAGGGGCGGTAGTCCTGATTGACGCCGGTCATGTTCATGCCGGTGATCGATTCGAGCGTCCGCTCGGCGTCCCAGCTAAAGAACTGCCACTTGGCGCCCGGCTCGCGCAGACGGCCGGAGTACCAGTTGTGGTCGTCCCAGTCCTGATTGCCGCCGTACATGTTCAGCATCATGTAGTCGATCAGGTTGTCGACATCCAAGTATTGATCTTGGATCGCCTGATATGCCGCCGGCGTGCTCAGGCCCGCGGCGGCCAGATTGCGCATCGCATCCCAAGCTTGCCGGTCCCCGTCGAGCACTTTGAGCGAATTGAGGGCGTCGTAGTCTGTCTTATCGCCGCCCAGGTGATCGGCCATGAACGCGGCATTCGGGCGTTCGACGACGTTGTACAGGCCCCAGTACAAACCGTTGATGTAGAGGTGAACGAACGTGCCGGCGCCTTGCAGTTGTCCCATGTCGCGCAGGGTTTCGCGCGCCCATTCGTCCTGAATCAGCGTGGTGCGTTGATTCTGATCGCCGCCGCAACACATGTAGGAGTTGTTGAATCCGGCGCGGAGGACGATGTTGTCGAACTCTTCGATGCCAGAATCAGGAATCAAGTTGTAGCGCAGCTTGCTGGGGCCGTATTCGTTCTTGTAGACGAAGCGGAACGAATGCTTGACGAACTCCGGATTGCGCCCGACGTTCCCTTGCATCCGGACGCCTTGGTTGATTTGGAATCCTTCCGTGCCGTCCGGGTAGATCATTTCCAACGAACCGGGGCGTTCCCAGGCGTCGCCCGATTGCTGCGCGTTCGCGTAGATGCCGGTCGCGGAGTTAAACAGATCGTCATTCTCCATCACCAGCGACATCGACGGGATGGTGAGCAAGTCCTGTTCGAACGTGGCGCTGTAGACAGGGTTGTTCGTGACGTTCGGATCGACTTCGTAGTCCGGGCCGGGGGAGCCCCAGCCCGTCGGAAAGCCATCGCCAGTCTGACTGCGCACGTCCGCCACGAAGATGTAGCTGTGCGTATCGACGTTCGTGGACAGGAAATCATCCTTGAACGCCACGGCGCGCAACGTCGTCGTGCCGTCGATGTGAATCGGCCCCGTGTAGTCCGTGCCGTTGGTGAGCGTCGGTTCGCTGCCGTCGGTCGTGTAGCGGACTGTCGCGCCCACGGTGGGCGTGGTGATCGTCACGTCGAACGGCGCGCTGTAAAACCCGCGATCGACGCTGAAATCGGTGTCCGCCACGACGCCGAAGAAGGCGGTCGCATTGAACTCGCCCGGCGTCGGCTCGCCGAAGTAGCGTTCTTGATCGCCCAGAACGGTGATCTCAACCAACTCCGGCTGAATCAAGAAGCCGGTGCTGTTCGAAACTTCGTTCAGTCCGTGAATGGCCAACACGTTGTTGCCGACCACCAGGTCGTCGATAAACGCGGTGACGTTGATTTCCTCGACCACGATCGACTGCGCGTTGGGGCGATCTTGCACCGCCGTGGAATTCCACGCGGTGACGCCGGGCGCATTGCGCCGCGCAATTTCCTGGCCGTTCAGATAGGCGACGAAACCGTCGTCGTAGCGCATGCGCAAAGTGAGCGACTCGTAGCTCGATGGATCGGCCACATTGAACGGCAGCCGCAGATACGCGGAACTGTTCACGCCGAGCATGGCCGATTCGAGATCCGCCTTCACAAATGTGGAAAGACTCGGCCCGCTGCCGCCGGAGACAACAACCGACTCGACCGCCAGGCCGCCGTTCGCGGTATCGCCGACCAAATCGAAGTTCGCGTTGAAACTGATGTGGTTGCCTTGCGCCGCGAAGAATTCCACTTCGGAACCGCCGCCGCGCTCGTAGAACACCAGTCGCGCGTCATACACGCCGGCCTGGGTGACATTGAACACGCCCAGCGTATCCGAAGGCCCGCGCGGGCTCGGGAATGACAACACATAGGCTGTCACACCGCCGCGGGACAGCGTCAGCCCAAAGCCGTCGTCGCTGTTGACGCCGAAGGTCCAGGCGCCGGTCGTGGGAATCGTGATCTGCCCCGTGGCTTCGATGACGAAGTCGTCGATGTCCTGGCCTATGACTTGTCCAGGGAACGGACGGTCGCCGTCGAAGTGAGGGCTGCTGCCTGAGCCAAGGTAGTTGACGGTCGCCGCATTCTCACTCACAACGCTGGCGTGGTTGTTCGGATTCTCGATGACCTCTTCCGCGGTACTGAGATCATTGACCGTGACGCTCGTCTTGTAGTTCTTCACCGCGAAGCCGGGCACGGTCGTCTCATAGCCGATGCCGGATTGCGCGTTGGTCCACGTGGCATCGTTGAATCCAAGATCGGTCCAATCAGTCCCCAGTCCCGCGTCGCCGGCGGTCGGAATGCGGACCTTGCCCGTCGCATTGTTAGCCAGCAGCGTTTCGACGGAGACGTCTTGCCCGATGCCGTACGAAACATTCTCGTACTGCACCGGCGCATCGAACTCGGAGGCCAGCGTGACGCCGTTGGGCTCGACAAGTGCGAGGTATTCGCCCTGCGTGGACAGCGAGAAGTTGGTGTGCAACTCGCTGCCGGTGACGGCGCGGTCCTTGCCCGAAGCGAACACGACGAGGAATCCGCCCGCGGGCACGACCGCCGAAGGGAAATCCCATTTCGTCAATTCGTCGGCGTCATCGGTGAGATGCCAGCCTTGCAGATTGACGTCGGCCGCGCTGGCGTTGTAGATTTCGATCCAGTCCGAGGCGTCGCCGTCCTGGTCTTGAAGACCGCCGTCGTTCTGCGCGAGAAACTCGCTGATGAACACGTCGCCCGCCATCATGACGCGCGATTCCAGTCGCTCGCCCTGCCAATTGCCACGCCGCACTTGATTCGTGCGCAGAGTTTTCCGCCACCGCGGTCGCCGCCTGGCCGCCATATCCGTCCCCTGTCTGCTGGAAGCGCGATCGATAGGGACAGCGCGAGCCGGAAACGGCCCTGGTCTTCTCTGTCCCAAGACCCCGGCGGCCGGTTCAAACGGCCACGGGGCATCTTGGAGTTTAGCAAGGATTATGCGAATTGTGTGGATTTTGTGAGGAAATCCTTGGCGATTGGGGCGGTTGGCGCGAACGTCATCCGTCCAAGCCCAGGGAAGGCCCTCCAAGTCGTGGGGGATGGTGAGGTTATTGGTGGCCTTCCCTGGGCTTAACGAGAGCGGATCTTGTATCCGCGCCGGCGCGCCGGCTAAGCTGATGTCCACCTGTCCAGTTAATCGCCATCGGGAGCTTCCGCGATGCCGGCCAAACTTGCCACGACGACGTGCCAACGGTTTCTCTCTCCAACGGCGTTCGGCTGGATGGCGGCTACGACGCGCAGCGATTGCCTCGTCGAGCTGTCCTTCGGCCACGCCTCGCCGGATGCCGCGATCGCTTCGCTGCGGATGCCCGGAGAGATAACAGCGAAACTCTCTCCATGGCAGCGCCGCCTGCGCGATCGCCTGACCGCCTTCGCCCAGGGGAGCGACGATGATTTCCTCGATGTGGAAATCGACACGTCAGCGATGACGCCGTTTCGCCGACGCGTCACCGAACGCTGCCGCAAGATTCGCCGCGGGCAGACGATTAGCTACGCGGAGTTAGCGGAAAAAGTCTCCGCCCACGGAGCGGCGCGGGCCGTTGGCACGGTGATGCGGAAGAACCCGTTTCCGTTGATCGTCCCGTGCCACCGCGTGCTGGGGGCGGCGGGCAAGCTCGGCGGGTATTCTGCGCCCGGCGGGTTGGAGACGAAGCGGCGGTTGTTGGCGATGGAGCGGTCTGATTGATGGATGGGCGGCTAAACATTGTGCGCAGAGTCTGTTCCGGGGACTAAGCACAGTTGTCAGAAATGAACAGGCTGATGTTCGCTGAGCACTGGCTCAAGTACCGTGCCGTCCATCAAGATGATCGAGCCGAACTCTTGCCTGGGCCCTGTTTGATCCATGTAGGCATAGAACAACACAACCCAGTACCATTGGCCATTTTCGGCATCAAATGGCACGAGCGCAGCGTGCCCAAGTCGCCACTCGAATCTTACATTTTCTGGCTCGAGCCTGCCTTCGCGAATTAGGCGTTTTCTTTGCATGTCCGCCAGGTTTATGGCGTCATCGGCGCTCAATGGCGGGTCTTCGGTATTGCGAAACCATGTCGGCGCGCGACTCAGGACATCCTCGTTCAATTCGTATTCGTAAGTGCGACCAAAGGCTTCATATACCCCGCTACTGGATGACGAAGACACCGCCGGAAGCGAGTAGACTCGCGGCGGGTTGAGCCACTTAATTACCGTCACTGTGCAAGCGGAGATGAATATCGTCAGCAAGAGTGCACGGATTGAGTACTTGGGCATTCTCATCAACCCGGCCTCGCAGAAAACGGTGACGAAGGATTTCGCCACCCCATTTTGACGCGCCCCCTACTTGCTGGGTACACTCAAAGGCTCGAAATCCGCGCTTTTTGCTCCTCGTCGCAGGATCGCCCATCATGAGACTCGCTTCGGTCTTCCGCTGCGTGGTGTTTGTTTTGCTTTGTGTTATCGGTGGGCAGGCGTCCGCCGCGGACACCGCCCCCATTCGCGGCCTGTTTCTGGGCGATCAGGGGCATCACAAGCCTTCGGAGCGGTATCCGCAGTTGGCGCCGGTGCTGGCGGGGCGGGGGATCGAGCTGGATTACACCGAAGACGTCGGCATGCTCTCGGCGGAGAAGCTCGCGCCGTACGACGTGCTGGTGGTGTACGCGAACATCGAAAAGATCGCGCCGGAGCAGGAGCAGGCGCTGTTGGATTTCGTCGCTGGCGGCAAGGGGCTGGTGCCGTTGCACTGCGCTTCGTTCTGCTTTTTGAATTCGGACAAGTATGTCGAACTGGTCGGCGCCCAGTTTCAGAAGCATGAGACCGACACGTTTCGCACCGAGATCGTCGCGCCCCAGCACGACATCATGCGCGGCTACGGCGGGTTCGAGAGTTGGGACGAGACGTACGTCCATCGTCGCCACAATGAAAAAGACCGCACGGTGTTGGAAGTGCGCCGCGAGGGAGATCACGCGGAACCGTGGACGTGGATCCGCACGCCAGGCAAGGGACGCGTATTCTATACCGCCTGGGGGCACGATCACCGCACCTGGCGGCACCCCGGCTTTGTGAACCTGGTGGAGCGCGGCATTCGCTGGGCGGCCGGGCGCGATCCGCAGCAGGCCGCCGCGTACCTGGACAATCAGGCGTTTCCCGTGCCCGAGATGACCAAGCCGCGGGAAGACGTCGCGCCGTTCGAGTACGTCAACGTCGGCAAGAAGATCCCGAACTATCCGCCAAGCGCCCGCTGGGGCGTGCAGGATGAACCGCTGAGCGAGATGCAGCAGCCGCTTCCGCCC
>JALHLM010000010.1 GCA_022844585.1 Pirellulales bacterium
CAACTGGCCAACGTCGCCGGAGCGGCCGGGAACTCGAGCTTGCCGACCTCCGTATCGCCAAGGCCGCCCCCGCCCCAGCCGTTGATGTCCTCGCCGACTGGACCGAAGACCACTTCGCCGTCATCGTCGACGATCGTCAATTCCCAGTTGTCGTTGCCGACGGGAAAATTGCCTTCCACGTCGCCGGCGATGTTGGACTCGGTGAACAACAGCGGCGTCGTGTTTTCGGCTTCGTCTTCCGTGCTGACTTGGATATGCCAGTCGTCGTTCGCGGGGTCAAAGCTCAAGTCGGTCCGAAGATCGTAGCTCTTCGTGGTTTGCGAAATGACCTCGAACACGTCCGTCAGGCGTTCCTGCTCGGTGATCGTCAAAATGGCGCCGCGTCGCAGGTCCGACCAATCGTCGTCGTCCGAGAAAATAATCCGTCCCTGGCCGGAAAACCCGGGCGTAGTGCGCGTCGGATCCCAGATCACGTCGCCGGTGGCGTCGACGTCTTCTTGATACCAACGCAACTCCCAGCCGCGGATGTCGAGGTGGTCGTCAACCACGACCAGTTCGAGCCAATCGCGGCCGTTGCCTTCGATGCGGCCGAAGAAGGTGTCGGCGCGAGAATTCCCCAACAGATCGTTCGGGCCCACCGCGTTGTACTCGTTCAGGATCAATCCCGCGGCGTCGGCTCGCTGGCACGCCGCGCACAACAGTCCGCACAACAACAACGCCACTCCGCCTCGATGCCGCATCACGGTGCTCCTCTGTTTCGACGCCCACGGGCGCCCGAGAACCAGCCTTCAAGGCCGGAGAATTTGCCCGCCTTACCAACCTCCCCATTCTAGTAGCCTGTGCGACCCTTGCAACTTGCTGGCTCGAACCCGGCGAATTGAACGAAAAAAGCCCAGGGCGCCACCGATGCGACGGCGCCCTGGGCACAAGTGTTTTGGCCATTTCGGCGCTACTTGGAAGCTTGCGGATCCAGCGCGATCTTTCGTGCATTTCGTCCGTTCGCGGGCCGCCAGGCGGAGTCATTTCGCGACGTCGTGGATGCGGTTCGGCGATCCAGTCCGGTCAATTGCCGGTTCTGCTGCACGCCTCGCTCGGCGGCCAGTTTTGCCAGGAACTCCGGGGAGGCTTTGTCGAGCACAATCACGTCGCTCTTAGCACGCGGATCGCGCAAGGAACGCACGATGCAGATGACTTCCGCTCCTTGGTGTTCGGCGCTCGCCACCGCGGCTTCCACGTCGCCCCAGCCTTGGGCAGCGGGCTCGGCCGGGGTAGCGGCCGGGGCTGCCTGTGTGAATGAAGCCGGCGCTACTTCATTCGCGGCGGAACGCACCAGGGAACTGAGCTTCAGTCGGTCCAACTCGGCGTGGATTGCGCCAATGGCCGCATAGAGTCCTTCGTTGTCCTCGGGGTCCGCGGCATTGCAGACACCAATCAACTCGCCGCGGGCATTGAACAACCCGCCGCCCGAGCGCCCTTGGACGGGCAACCCGGCAGCCTGAATGTTCGGCGGGCCCAGGTACTTGTCGATGGCCGTGACCTGGCTGTTCATCAACGTCGGATCAGCGCCGCCGTTGCAGCCGACGCTCGATACAGGGTCGCCCACTTTCGTGGCGGCATTCGCCGCAGCAACCGGTGCCGAGGCAACGTCTTTCCCTGGCCGAATCGCAACAAAGCCTAGGTCGCGCTCCAAATCGTAGCCGATGACCTGCCCCGGTAAGCCCTGCGGCGCGCCGGGACCGAACAGATCGACGGTAATGGTTCCCTTCCCCTGCGACTCCCGAAACACATGCCCGCAAGTGACAATCAGCGCCTCGCCGTTGCGGGAATCAATCACCGTCCCGCTGCCGAACGATTGTCCGGTCGGATCCGCGATCCGCAGCCGTGCGGACGCGGCGATCAACGGGTTCCCCGAAGGCGCCGGTTGGCTGGCTTGGGCTGCGGCGAACGGGTCCTCCACGGCACGGGCGGCCGTTGTGTGTTCGTTTCCGGCTGACCGCTTCGAGACGGCGGTCAAACCCGTGGGGCGCACTCCCACCTTGGCACGGGTAAACATGCCTTCCAGTTCGCTTTGGCTCACCAGGCCGACGACGCGGTCGACTTCCTGGCCGTCGACGACGAGCACGTAACAGGGCAACGGGCCGACGCCAAATCGCTCGGTCATCGCGCGATCCTGATCGACGTCGATCGACCGCACGGGATAGCCGGAATCCGTCAACCTACTGACGGTCGGGGCCATCTGTTGGCACGGCCCGCACCAATCGGCTTTGAATTCGTAAAGAGCGGTTTCGCCGGACGAGACCAGCGCGCACGCCATCAGCGCAGCGGAAAGTGTGACCATCCATATCCCTCCATGGAATTGATGGGCAACGGCCGCAGTCCGGCATCCTGCCAAACTTTTTGATGCGGCCGGCAAATCGAACACGCCGACGGAACTAGTCGCAATGTGGCGGCGAATTCGGGCGCCATCCACCCAGGGTCAGTCCCGTCGGGCGGCATCATGCCCGGGCAGGGAGATTTTGGCAATGTCACTTGGGCCGAGAGCGGCCACGACGAGCCCGACCGAGCGGTGGCGGAAAGAGAGAGGAGTAACGGAGCCGAGGAGAAAAGGAGTACAGGCGAGCGCTTTGTTCAGAACAGCTCTGCTGGCGGGCGGAGGCAATCGGGGCCGTCGTGGCGGGCGCTGTTCACGATCGGGTTCGCGGGGACCACTTCCAACTCGGGCGTGCCGGTCGAGGCGAGCAGCGGCTGCAACTCCTCGGGCTTGGCCGTCGGGGCGAGCCAGGTTCCATAATCAGGCGGGGCGAGGATCACCGGCATTCGTTCGTGCAGCGGGCGGAGCAGATCGTTGGCTGCTGTAGTGATGATCGTACACGACTCCAACAAGCCGTCGCCGCCGCGCCAGCGTTCCCACAATCCGGCGAAGGCGAACGGCTGCTGGTCGCGACGGCGAATATGAAACGGCAGCTTCGCGCGGCCGGACTTTTGCCACTCATAAAAGCCGTCGGCCACGATCAGACAACGCCGCTGCTTGAACGCCGACCGGAACGACGGCTTTTCGGCGATCGTCTCCGATCGGGCGTTGATCAACTGGGCGCCGATCTTTTCGTCTTTGGCCCAGGAGGGAATCAATCCCCAACGCAACCATGCCGGCTGCCAGGCCCGCGTCGCGTCATCCGCGCGAATTGCGAGCACATTTTGCGTAGGCGAGATGTTGTAACGCGCGGCCAACTCCGCCAGCTCGCGCAGGCCAAACTGCGCCACAATCACGCCAGCGGGAGAACGGAGCGTAAAACGGCCGCACATGGGGGAAGTATGAAGTTTTCAGTGTTCAGTTTTCAGTCTTCCATCCCTCACGATTGAGCGTGCGCCACGACCTCCAACTTCCAAGCTCATCACTCGATCGCCCTACACGGTCATCCTCCGTCCCTCGTCGAAGCTCGACTGCGCTTGCAGAACAATATTCAAGGCGCGGAAGGCGTCGTCGATGTTGCTGGTGTGGCGGACGAGGCTGGTGACGGCGCGATAGAATTGGCCGAGCAATAGCTCGCCGACCGGGCGCTCACTGTCGAGCGATTCGATGTGGCGGCCGGCGCGGTCGAACCAGGTGAGCGTGGCTGGCAAGTCGATGAACGCGATGCCGTGTTCGCAGGCGACCTGTAAGGCTGCGGGCGGACGGAACGATGTTGCTTCGTGCCAGGCGGCTGGCATGTAGCGGCCACAACTGATCTGCGCCGTGGCGAGCGGCGTGTTGGCGTCCTGTCCCGCGAATTGCAAACTCATCATCTGATAGTCGTCTTTGGCGTCGGCGGTATCCGAGGCATGACGCACGCCGGTGACGGCCGTCGGCGGGCGTCCGACGACGAACGTACACCAATCGGCAAGCTCGATGAGATCGTGCATCGCAGAGTAATGCGACACGCACGGCACGCGCGAATCGACGGGTTCCGCTGGTTGACGCACATGGCAAAACAGCAACCGCGGCGTACCGAGCCTGGTGGCGATCAATTCCTTGAGGCGAATCGTCGCGGGCGAATGCCGCCGCGGAAACTCCGCGAGGAAGGCGATGCCGGATTCCTCGACGCGATCCTTGATTCGCTTGGCTTGTTGCGGATCGAAGTCAAACGAGGCGGCGCAGTAGATTGCCTTACCGGCGTCACAGGCTGCGAGAATCGGCAGCGGGCCGCACCACTGTTCGGCGAGCAGGAGGAGCGCATCGACGTCGGCCCGCTCGGCCAACGCTCGGTAGCCGTCGACCGGAGCGGCGTTGAACTCCCGGGCGGCCTGCTCAGCCCGAACGGCGACCTGTTCGCAAACGGCGCGGACTTCGAAGCGATCGCTGAGCGCGCGCAGCGCCGAGCGATGGCGAGATTCCCACGCTCTACCCAGGCCGATGAGTCCAACTCGCAACTTCATGCGGCGTTAACTATATCGCGTATCAGTGCGCTCGCCAACGGTGGGGACCTCAATAGTTGGTGCGCGACGACGCGGGCTTTCCTCGACCGGGCTTATGGCGATTCTTCCGGCACAACGCGCGTGACCGGTTCGGCGACTGTCGCCGGAAGATGAACCGTCACCGGTCCGCTACGATCCCCCACCACGGCGAAGAACTCGTCCGGCGTGGCGAGTGGCACGTCCTCGATCCGCGCGATCAAATCGCCGCGGCGGAAGCCGGCTTCCCAGGCGGGACTGCCTTCGGCGACCTCGGTGACCGCCACGCAACCGTCACGGACGACTGCGCCGAACTCCTCGAACACCGTGTTGCCTTGCACCGCATTGGCGTAGTCCACGGACAGTCCTCGCCACGTCCGGGCCGGCGCTGTGACTACTTTCCAGTCCCGCATGAAAAACTTGGTGAGGCGAGCCGTGAGTTCCTGCGTTCGCCCGGCGCGGTCCACGGTGAGCGCCACCTCGCTGCCGACGTCACGTTTGCCGATTTCGAGCATCAACTCGTCAGCGCCCGAAATCGCCTTACCATCGACGTGCGTGACTAAATCGGCAATCTCCAGGCCTGCGATTGCCGCTGGCGTGCCCTCCGAGACCCCCGCCACGAGGGCGCCGCTCAATCCGGCCGCGCGATCCTCCGGACTGAGATTCTCGGGCGCGACGCCAAGCAAGCCGTATTGCACCTCGCGGCCGGGCTTCATCGTCTCCACGGCGCGGCGAAAGACGTCATCGACCGGAATGGCGAAACCGGCATGGGCTTCATGACCGGTCAGCGCCGCCAGGGCGGTCGTGAGGCCGATCATCTCGCCCGAAAGGTTGACCAGCGGCCCGCCGCTCCCGCCAAGGTCCAACCGCGCGTCGGTTTGAATGAGTGTGCCGAACTGATGCAAGCTGCCGGACGTTTCGCCGGGTGATTCCGTGGATGGCGACGATTTTCGCCCGAGATTGCTGACGATCCCCCAGCTCACGCTGGCCTGGCCGTCCCGAGCAATCGCATACGGATTGCCGAGCGCCAGCACGAGTTGGCCCTTCCGCACGGCTGAGCCGTCCCCGAAGGCAATGGGCGTGAGCCCGGTCGCTTCGATTCGCAGCACGGCCAGGTCGCTGCGCGGGTCGGCACCGACGATTTTGGCCGAATAGGTCTTTCGATCCCGCGTCGTGACCCAGTGATCGCAGTCGGGCCGGACGACGTGATAGCAAGTCACGATCAAGCCACTGGCGTCGATCACGACGCCGGTACCGAACTCGTTCGGAATGAAGTTCGGATCTTCCGGCTGCGGAACTGGCACGCCACCAAACGCGCGGCCAAAGGCGTCGTCTCCGCCGTCGGGCGCGAACGGTCGATCGGGATTCTCGCGGCGCACTCGGGCAATGCTCACCACCGAGGGCTCGCAACGCGCGATGGCATTCGCGAGCGATTGCTCGACGGACGCCAGGAAAGCTTGGCCCGAATCGCCGCCAACTGGCGCACCGGGCGCCGGTTCCTGGCCAAACAGGGGCGTGGCTACCGATAGCCCCGCCACGAAGGTCCATGCGCAGACGTTTGCTCTCAGGTGTCTCATCACCGTCATCGTCTCCGGATGTCGCCCCGCCCATCGCTGGGGCGACCCCGCCGCCCGCCTAGGCTAAGCGTCGCCCGCGTCTCCTGCGCCACTCACCACAGCAACCAAAGTGGCGCCGGCGGCCAGCACCTTCTGCTTGATCTCTTCGAGCAGCTCAGGGTTTTCTTGCAATTGCGCCTTGGTCTTGTCGCGGCCCTGGCCCAATTGCTGCTCGCCGTAGCGAAGCCAAGCGCCCGAGCGCACGACAATTTTCGCCGCGATCGCCAAGTCGAGCAAGTCGCCGACCAGGCTGATGCCGTTCGCGTGCATCATATCAAACTCTGCCACACGGAATGGCGGCGCGACCTTGTTTTTCACCACCTTGGCCCGCACCCGCTGCCCGACAACGTCCTCGCCCTCCTTAATCTGCCCAATCCGCCGCACGTCGATTCGGCATGAGCTATAGAACTTGAGCGCCCGTCCGCCGGGGGTCGTTTCGGGGCTGCCGAACATGACGCCGATCTTTTCGCGGATCTGGTTGATAAAGATCACGGAGGTCTTCGACTTGGAGATCGCGCCCGTCAACTTGCGCATGGCCTGGCTCATCAGCCGGGCTTGCAGGCCGACGTGGGAGTCGCCCATCTCGCCTTCCAACTCCTTCTTGGGGACCAGAGCGGCCACGGAGTCGATCACAATCACGTCGACGGCGTTGCTCTTGATGAGCATTTCCGTGATCTGCATGGCCTCTTCGCCGCTGCCGGGCTGGCTGACGAGCAACGTGTCGAGTTCCACGCCGAGCTTCTTCGCCCAACTCGGGTCCAACGCGTGTTCCGCGTCGACGAAGGCGGCGATCCCATCGGCCTTCTGCGCCTGCGCGATCACATGCAACGCCAGCGTGGTCTTACCGCTCGATTCCGGGCCGTAAATCTCGATGATGCGGCCGCGCGGAATACCTTGTCCGCCGAGCGCGATATCCAACGACAGGCTGCCGGTGGGAATGCCTTCGATCCGCACCGCGTAGTCTTTCCCCAGGGCCATGATGGCCCCTTCGCCGAACTCTTTTTCAATCTGCGCGACCGTATTCTTCAGCGCCGCATTCTGATCCAGCAGCGCTTTCACCGAATCCTTCGACTTCTTCTTGCCACCGGATTTGTCCGCGTCCTGATCTTGTTTGGGCATGCGATGATTCGTCGATTTTTGAAGAGTGACCATGTGAAAAGTCCATGCCGGAGGGGTAAGTGTAGGAGCCGCGTCCAATCCACAGCAAGTAGGCCCGCCGTGGCATCTGTACGACAGTATACTGTATCGGCGTACACTTAAAGGTGCAAGAGCTTTTTTCGAATTTCCGCCCTGGACGTGCCCCTCTCTTGCCTGGACTGCCGAAATGAACTGATTTCTGGCACTGGCAAGCCGAACACAGAATCCTAATAGAATTACTACAAAATCGGTTTGACTTCATATCAACAAGCGTGCATAATGCCGCTCACGGGGGGGAGAAGAGGCACGCTGGCGGATGAGGAGCCACGCGATCCGTCGCCTGGCAGCACATTCGCCGGTGCTCTTCCGTCCGTTCTTTTCTCATCTCTGCCGGGGTTCCTCCGGCGCAATTTGGCGGTAGGGTTCTATGAAACTCTCGCGCACGGTGGCGTACGCCTTGCAGGCGACGCTCCAGTTGGCTCAGGCCAAAACCGGTTCCCCCGTCCCTTGCAGTCAGCTCGCAGCTAGCGGGCACATGCCGGAGCGATTTCTCCTCCAGGTGCTACGCAGCCTGGTGACGCACGGCATTCTGCAGTCCACCCGAGGCGTCGAAGGGGGTTACACCCTGGAACGCCGTCCGGAGGATATCACGCTGCTCGAGGTCATCGAGGCCATCGACGGCCCGATGGGGGCCGCGGTGAGCTCGACCAACGAGAGCCTGCCGTCGGAGACCTTACAGCGACTGCAAGGCGTAATGCGGCAGCTCAACGACAACATGCGACGCGATCTGTCGGCCATCAAACTGGCCGACCTGATCCCGAAGCAGCGCACCGCCGACGCCGGCGCTGCGTAAAACACCGCCCATCGTTGAGCCCTGTGTCGACGAAACTCCCGATTGACGGCCTTGATGCGCTTTCCGCATGAAGGTCGAGTGCGCTATATTCGCCTGGCCAGTGCGTACGCGCCGTTCGGACGATTCGTCGAAAGGGACCAGCATGAAGCTACCTCAACTTTCCTGGCTATTCATTGGGCTTCGGGAGTTGTTCCTGTTGACGGTGATCGCCGCACTGGCGACTGGACTTTGGCTCCAAGGCCGCCGTCCGGAATTTGTCGATTCCGGTTTACCGCAAGCTGTTAGCCAAGCGCTCGGGCAACCTCTACTCTCACACGGCCAGGTGCTTTCCTATTCGACAATGAACACCGTCGAAGGCGGCAAAATCTGGGAGTACGAATACCACGTGACGTCGCCCCAAGCCGCACTCGACTCCAACCTAGTCTGGAGCACGACGTTCAACGCATTGAACCAGCAGGGGAAGAGTTGCCACTGCAAGCTTGACACTTACCCAGGAGTAAGCGGTCCGCTGACGACGAAATGCTTATACCGTTGGAGTCAGGGACGCGGCGTGGCGACCGTAACGGTGCAGCAGCCAAGCGCCGACCGAGTCGTCGTGGGCTTGGTGTTCGCCGAACTCTTCCCATAGCGCATCCACGCCCGCCGGACGTCAGCAGGCGAATCGCTGGCGAGTTCCACTGCCCGAGTCATCGGCTGCTGTCTACAATTCCTGCCACATGAGCGTTGCCGCCGAAGGGATTGCGCCGCCGGCGGTTCGACTGTTGGAATTGCCACGGCGGCTTGAATCGCAGGCCGACTTCGTCGAGGTATTGCGGAGCCTTCGTGAGGGTCACGGGGCCACGCTGGACGGAGTCTGGGGGTCGAGCTGCGCGCTGGTCGCCGCCGCGATTGCGGAACATGCTCCTGGGCCACTCGTAATTGTCTGCCCGCATCCGGGCGAAGTCGACGATTTGGTCGACGACCTGGCCCTGTTCAGTCGCCGGCGGAAGCTGGTGTTTCCGGCTTGGGAATCGCTGCCGGACGACGATGCGGCCGTCGATGAAGTGGGCGGCGATCGTCTGCATGTGCTGAAGCAACTGGCGGCCTGGCCGAAACTTCCGCAGGACGATCGACCAATTCTGCTCACCAGCATTCAGGCGTTGACGCATCCGGTGCCGCCGAGCGCGACCATTGCGCGGCACACGCGGCGACTGTCGCGGGGCGATGAATCGCCGCTGGAAAAGTTGGTCGAATGGTTGCTCGGTCAGGGATTTCAAAACACTACCGCCGTCGAGCTGCCCGGCGAGTTCTCGGTGCGCGGCGGCATTTTGGATCTCTTTGCGCCGGACTGGGATCATCCGGTGCGGGTCGAGTTTTTCGGCGACCAGATTGAATCGCTGCGTAGCTTCGAGCCGGCGACGCAGCGTAGCCTCGCGCCGGTCGATAGCGTCGAAGTTACGCTGCTGGATCGGCGTTCGCAGGAGCGCGCGCACTTTGCCACGCACTTGCCGGAGGGCAGTTGGTTCCTGTTGGTCGAGCCGCACGACTTGGAAGAAGAGGCCAAGCAGTATCTGGCGCGGCTGGAAGACGCCCGGCAATGCTTCACGGCGCCGGAGGTGTTCGAGTCGATCTACCGCTTTCCGTCGGCCACCGCCGCGGCTGTGGCGCGCGGGTCGATGGAGACGACTTGCCAGTTGAAAATCGAGTCGGTCGAACGATTCAGCGGCGATATTGCCAAGGTTCGGCAGGAACTCGATAGCGCTGGGCAAGGCCAGGAAGTTTTCGTCGTCTGCCAGACGGAGGCCGAAGCGCGGCGATTGACCGATGTCTTCGCCACGACGCAGCTCGCCGCTGCGGGCAAGCTCCATTTTCCGCTGGGACGCCTGCGCGCTGGCTTTCGACTGGTCAGCGAGCGGTTGGTCCTCGTCGGCGGCGGCGAACTGTTTCACCGCGAGGACGTCAATCGTCCCACGCAGCGCCGGCGGCTGGGGCGCGTGTTGGATAGTTTTCTCGATCTGCGCGAAGGGGATTACGTCGTCCATCTCTCGCATGGCATCGGTAAGTACCGTGGGCTGAAGCTGCTCGAAACGCCCTCGCAGACCGAGGAGCATCTTGAAGTCGAGTTTCACGGCGGGACCAAGATTTTTGTGCCGATCACCAAGATCGGGCTGGTGCAAAAATATGTCGGCGGCACGAAGACTAAGCCGACGCTGGCGCACATCGGCGGCAAGACCTGGGTCAAGCAGAAGGCCGCGGCCGAACGCGCTGTTGTCGATATGGCCGCCGAAATGTTGGAGATGCAGGCGGCGCGGGGCGCGCGGCCGGGGATTCAATTCCGCGTCGATACGGAATGGCAGCAAGAGTTCGACGCGTCGTTTCCTTACAACGAAACGCCGGACCAATTGACCGCCATCGCCGCCATGACGCTCGATATGGGCGCCACGAAGCCGATGGACCGGTTGATCTGCGGCGACGTCGGCTATGGCAAAACGGAAGTCGCCATGCGGGCGGCGTTCAAGGCGATCGACAATGGTTACCAGGTGGCCGTGCTGGTGCCGACGACTATCCTCGCCATGCAGCACCTGCGGACGTTTACGCAACGCATGGCGGAGTTTCCGTTTCAGATCGGCGCGCTGAGCCGCTTCTGCAGCGCGAAAGAAGAAAAACAGGTGCTGGCCGGCATTGCCGATGGTTCCGTCGACATCGTCATCGGAACGCACCGCTTGGCGCAAGGCGACGTGAATTTTCATAACCTGGGGCTGATCGTCATCGACGAGGAGCAGCGCTTCGGCGTGCAAATCAAAGAGCGATTGAAGACCTACCGGCATATTGTGGACGTGCTCACGCTTTCCGCGACGCCGATCCCGCGCACGTTGCATATGTCACTGTTGGGCTTGCGCGATATTTCCAATCTGGAAACGCCGCCGGCCGATCGTCTGGCGGTCGAAACGCGGGTCACGCGTTCCAGTCCCGAGTTGATTCGCCACGCCGTATTACGCGAATTGAACCGCGGCGGGCAGATTTTCTTTGTTCATAATCGCATCAACGATATTCATGTCCTGTACGAACGGCTGCGGCAGATTGTGCCGGAATGCCGGATCGCTATCGGCCATGGGCAGATGCCGGAAGGCAAGCTCGAAGACGTGATGCTCGACTTTGTTGCGCATCGCTTCGACATGCTGCTGGCGACGACGATCGTGGAAAGCGGACTCGATATCCCAAACGCGAATACGATTTTCATCGACGAATCGGATCGCTACGGACTGGCCGACCTGCACCAGTTGCGCGGACGCGTGGGGCGCTTCAAGCATCGCGCTTACTGCTATTTGCTGCTCGATCCCAACAAGCATCTCACGCCGAACGCCGCCAAGCGGATGATGGCGATTGAGGAGTTCAGCGAGATGGGGGCCGGATTTGCGATCGCCATGCGCGATCTCGAAATCCGCGGCGCCGGCAACATCCTGGGCGTCGAGCAGAGCGGCCACATCGCCACGATCGGTTACGAGTTGTACTGCGAGCTGCTGGAAAACGCGGTCCGACGGCTGAAGCAGATGGCGCCGCGGGTCACGGTCGACGTGCACCTCGAATTGCCCGGCGAGGCCTATCTGCCGCGGACTTACGTGCCGAACCACCGGCTGAAAATCGATCTCTATCGTAGATTGGCGCGAGTTTCGGAACTGGGCGAGTTGAACGACTTGCGCGCCGAAATCCTCGACCGCTTCGGGCCGCTGCCGGCGGCGGTCGAACGATTGCTCGCCTTCACTGAACTGCGCATCCTCGCGCATCAGTGGCAGATTGCCTCGATTCACCTGGAAGATCCGCACGGCGTGCTGGAATACACGTCCCGCGAGGCGGTCGATCGTCTCCGGCGCGCTACGGGCGGGAGAATTCGCCCGGTGGACGGCCGTTCCGCCTATGTCACGCTCAAATCTCCGCTGGCCGACGCCGACCGGGTGATCGCGGAATTGCAGTCGCTGTTGCGGCGACCGTCGTGATTTGGTACTTACCGCGACGATACCTAGCAGAGGTCGCGCGCGGAGCTTCACCACGGAGGCACGGAGAACACGGAGGGGGAAATCTGATTGAACCGCAGAGGCGCTGAGACGCAGAGATGGGAAAGAGAGAGGTGAGGAGAGTAGTGCGGGGACATGCTGAAAACGAAACATTGAAAAATCAAACACCACTCACTCCACCCTCTCCTCCGCGTCTCAGCGCCTCCGCGGTTCAAAACAGTATCGACTCTCCTCCGTGTTCTCCGTGCCTCCGTGGTGAAACCTGAAGCAGACTTCGGCGATAACTTATTCGAGAGCACGGAAGCTCCACCTTGAAACGCTATCCATATTCCGGTTGGGCCCTGTCGGTCGTGGCCGTTTGCGCGGCGACGCGCATCGGCGTCGGGCAAGAAGTGCCGTCGGGCTATCCCAGCACCGGCGCGCCGCCGCCGATGCTTGGCGCGCCGCCGAGCGGTTTGCCGGGCCCACCGGTGCAACCGGAGGCGGTGTCGCGCCCCGCGGATTGGCCTGGCGGAGAAGCTTTTGGGCCGCCACAGGATCCTTACGCTAGCACTGCGCCCATTGGTGCCGTTCCGTATGATCCTAACAAATCGCAGTTGATTGCCGGCGCTCAAGTGTTGGCGAACATCAACTCCGAAGTGATTCTCTATAGCGAAGTCGCCGGCTTCGTGAACGACGTGCTGATCACCAACGCGGACAAGATTCCGCCGGAGCAAGTCGAAAAGCAGCGTGAAATGCTGACCGCGATGCGGATGCGGCAGTTGATCGAAACCAAGCTGCTGTTCGCCGACGCGAAACGCACCATCCGCGGCAAGAACGAAGAAGGTTGGAACAAGCTGGTCGAAGACGTCGGCAAAGAGTTCGAAGGGCGCGAGCTCAAGCGCCAAATGAAACGCGCGAAGGCCGGCTCCCGCGCTGAGTTGGACGCCATGCTCCACAAGATGGGCACTTCGGTCGACCGCGAAAAGCGCAGTTTTGTCGAACGCGCAATCGCCTCGCAGTGGCTGCAGCAGCAGACGGAATCCAACGAAGCCGAGTTGCCGCCGCAAGAATTGTGGAAGTATTACTCCGACCACGTTGCCGACTACTCGTACCCGGCCGAAGTTCGCTGGGAACACTTGATGACGAAGGTCTCACGGTACGAGGAGTCAAAGTCGCGGAATCGCCTGGCGATGATGGGCAATCGCGTCGTGCGGGAAGGAATTCCGCTATCGGAGGTCGCCAAGCGCGAATCCGAGGGGCCTGACGCCTCGAGTGGCGGACAGCATGACTGGACCAAGCTCGACGATCTCGGCACGGGTGTCACGCATGTCTCGGCGGAGCTACGGCACGCCTTGGAAACGCTGCCTGTCGGCGGACTGAGTCAGATTATCGAAGACAGCCAAGGCTATCACATCGTCCGCGTACTGGAACGCAAACCCGCCGGCCGCACGCCGTTCGACGAAGTTCAGGCGGAGATCAAATTAAAGCTGCAGCAAGACATCGGCAACAAAAAGATGGACGAATACCTCGCCAAGCTGCAAAAGCACGCCACGGTCCGGACCGTGTTTGATGGCACGCCGCTGATGCAGCAGTTGGTGGAGCAGGAGCAGCGACAGAAGTTGCGCTAGGCAGCTTTCGTAGGTCAGTCACCGCGGACGAGGCAAACAGGCGCGTAAAACGTTTCGTAACGTAACATCCCAACGGCGGCCAAGAGCGTGCCTGACGGGATCAACGGCGCGTCCATGTCAGGCACATTTCATGCGAAGATTTGGGGCGTTGCATACGTGCTCTCTCGCGGGGAGTTTCTCGCTTCGTCCGCGGTGCCTGACCTACGACGGAACAGCCGCCTCGGTTGGCGTTAATTCCTCGGCGGGCGATTCAATCCGGCCGCTTAGTCGCTCCAGCAACTCGCAGAAGTTTTGCGCCTGGTCGTGGCGGTTGAAATGGCGGACGACGTAAGCGCGCGCGGAGCATCCCATTTCTTGGGCTCGTTCACGGTGGGTCTCTAAGTCCACGACCGCCGCGGCGAGCGCCTTTTCATCGCCGGGCGTGACGAACATGCCGCCGTGGGCTTTTTCCACGACGTCGCGAATCACGCCGTCGATGCCGAGGATTGTGGCCCGGCCAGCGGCCATGTAGTCGAAGACCTTATTGGGATACGTCGTGCTGAACAACTTGATGTTCTGCAAGGTGGCCACGCAGGCGTCGGACGCGGCCAGCAGGTCGGTCATCTCGGCTTTCGGGCGCGACCCGGTGAAGGTGACGTTCGTCAACTTCGAGAGCTGCGCCAATTTTTCGAGATTCGGCCGCTCCTTGCCGTCGCCGGCCAGTAGGAAGTGAATGCGTTGGTTGTCGCGCAGTCGCTCGGCCGCGCCGATGATGGTCGAGATATCGTTCGCCTGGCCCAAAGCGCCGGCGTAGGTGACGACGAACTTGTCGCCGAGGTTCCACGTCGCGCGCGTCCGCTCGCCCCGGGCTTCCGGATTGAACATCGCCGGGTCGACGCCGTTCGGAATCACCGAAACCTTTGCCGCCGGAATCCCCTTCTTGAGCAGATAGTCGCGATACGCCGGCGAGTTCACGAGCAAATGGTCCGCCCGCGCGTAGAGGAAGCGTTCCAGCCAGCGTGAGAGTCGGATCAGGATGGGGTTCTTCAGCACGCCGAGATCAATGGCGAATTCCGGCCAGAGATCGCGGATCTCCAACAAAAACGGCCGGCGTTTCAACACGGATACGACCCAGGCCGAAAAGCCTTGAAACAGCGACGGCGAGGTGCCCATCACCAGGTCGATCTTGCCGGCACGCAGCGACACGATCACGCTGGTCGCCATGAAGCTGAAAAAGGCGACGATCCGCCAGAAGTAACTCTTGTGGAGCGACGGGTAGGTGTAAGCGCGCAAGACGCGGACGCCGTCGAGGTTTTGTTCCTCGACCAGACCGCGCTTCGAGACGGAGCTTTTGCCTGTGAGATAGTTGCAGTCGCTGGTGACAATCGTGAATTGATTCCCGCTCTCGACCCAATGGCGGCCGAGCTCGTAGTGGCGCGTGCCCCCCGGCTCATTCGGGGGCACGAAGGCCTGGTGAATGAGCAATACGTGGATGGGGGACGAAGTAGCTTCCGCGGACGACATATTGGCAGGCGAGAGGTTGGAGGCGGCGGACATTACGTGGTGCGTTCCCAAGCTTGTTGGAGCATTAGCTCGACAATTCGTTGGGCTGCCTGGCCGTCGCCGTAGGGATTGGTGTCGATCTGGCGGCGGCGGTATTCCTGTTCGTCGGTGAGCAGCATACTCAGTCGTTCGACGATGCGTTCCGCCGACGTGCCGACCAGTTCCACGGCGCCGGCTTCGACCGCTTCCGGCCGTTCGGTAGTGTCTCGCATCACCAGCACTGGCTTGTGCAACGACGGCGCTTCTTCCTGCACGCCGCCGGAGTCGGTGAGGATGACGCTGCTGCGGTCCATCAGCCAGACGAATTCCGGATACGGCGCCGGCGGCACGAGATGGATGTTTTTGCGATCCCCCAGCACGCGGTAAACGGGGGCCTGGACGTTCGGGTTCAAATGTACGGGGTAAACGAATTCGACATCGGCGAATCGATCCGCCAGCCTGGCGATCGCTCCGCAAATCGCTTCGAAGCCTGCGCCAAAGTTTTCGCGGCGATGCCCCGTGATCAACACCATCCGGCGATCGCCTAAGTTCGCGTATTTTTTTGCCCAGGGAGCATCGTGTGAACGTTCCCGTTGCGTTGCCCACAAGAGGGCGTCGATGACGGTGTTGCCCGTGACGTGAACGGTCGCAGGATTGGTCTTCTCCGCCAGCAGGGCGTCGGCGGCCCGTTGTGTCGGGGCGCAATGCAGTGCTGCCACGATGCCTGCCACGCGGCGGTTGAACTCTTCCGGCCAGGGGGCCAGCAAGTCGAGGGTTCGCAGTCCGGCTTCGACATGCACGAACGGGATCCGCCGATAAAAGGCGGCCACCGAGGCGGCCATCACCGTGGTCGTGTCCCCCTGGCCGACGACGCAATCCGGCTGGAACCGGACGATCGCGTCGTCGATCCCGGTCAGGCAGCGCGCGGTCAAACCGGCCAGCGTCTGATTCGGCTGCATCAGCTCCAGGTCGAGATCGGCCTGGATGCCAAAGTAGTCGGTCACCTGGGCGAGCATTTCCTTGTGCTGTCCGGTCAGGCAGACGATCGGCTCAATGCGATCCGCGCGGCGCAGGCACTCATGCACCACGGGGGCCATTTTGATGGCTTCCGGGCGCGTACCGAAGATCAACAGGGGACGTAGTTTGCTCACGGGAGATGGCACTTCAATGGGTCGTTCGATCCGCCCGGCAACAGATTTAGCGCCCGTTGCCGACAAGGTGGATGGTCAAAGTTAGCCCGCCCCACCGCGAGGGCGAGCGTCCCTATCAGGCTAAGTGAAAAATCGAAAGCTGACGAGCGACCGTCGGCGCGACGGGACTGAGGGCGCGAACACAAAATGCTCACAATCGGTATCCTTCAACTAGCCCGACGCGCCAGCGAGGGGGAGTAAGCGTCGATCGGTGCTTGACGTCTACTCTCCCTCGCTGGCGCGTCGGGCTAGTGTGGCGCGCCATTGGCCCGCCGGGTCGCTTGCTTCAACCGAACCTAACCGGATAATCTGACGTATGTTAGGGTGAGCGGATTGGACGTCGCAGGATCGCGGACGCATACTCTTGCCCGGAGCGTCAGCCAGGGGGAGTGCCAACGCCGGTAGGGATCACTCCCAATTCCCCCATGAAGCAAGTTCTGCAAAACCTCAAAGACGGCGCGACCGAAGTCGCCGAAGTTGCCGCGCCCCGAGCGCGCGCCGGCGGCCTGCTGATCCGCACCCGGGCCAGCGTGATCTCCAGCGGCACCGAGCGGATGCTCGTCGAATTTGGCCGCGCGAATTGGATCGACAAGGCCCGCAGCCAACCGGAAAAAGTCCGGCAGGTGCTCGACAAGGTCAAGACCGACGGGCTGTTGCCGACGATTGACGCGGTGCGCAGCAAACTGGATCAACCGCTGCCGCTCGGCTATTCGAGCGCCGGCGTGGTGCTGGACGTGGGCGCGGGCGTGACGGGATTTCAAGTCGGCGATCGCGTCGTCTCGAACGGTCCCCACGCCGAGTTGGCTACCGTGCCGGCCAATCTTTGCGCGAAGATTCCGGACCACGTCGACGATGAATCAGCCGCGTTCACGGTGATCGCCAGCATCGCTTTGCAAGGCGTGCGCTTGGCGCAGCCGACGTTGGGCGAATGCTTCGTCGTGACCGGACTGGGACTGATCGGCCTGATCACGGTCCAACTGCTCCGCGCGCATGGCTGCCGTGTGCTGGGCATCGACTTCGATCAACAGAAACAAGCCATTGCCCGCGGCTATGGCGCGGAGACCGTCGACCTCTCTTCCGGCGAAGACCCGATTTCGGCCGCGGAAGTGTTTTCTCGCGGACGCGGCATCGACGGCGTGTTGATCACGGCCGCCACGAAAAGCAACGAACCGGTCCACCAGGCGGCGCTCATGTGCCGGCAGCGCGGGCGGATCATCTTGATCGGCACCGTCGGTCTGGAACTGGCCCGCGCGGACTTCTACGAGAAGGAATTGTCCTTCCAGGTGTCCTGCTCGTACGGGCCCGGGCGTCACGACCCGCAATACGAAGAGCAAGGGCACGATTATCCCATCGGTTTCGTGCGCTGGACCGAGCAGCGCAACTTCGAAGCGGTGCTGGACATGCTCGCCACCGGCGCGTTGCAAACGCAGTCGCTCGTCGCGCATCGCTATCCGATCGAAGATGCCGGCACGGCCTACGACGTCCTGGCCGGCGGCAGCGCTGGGCTGGGCATTGTACTGCGCTACGCGGACGCCACAGTGCGCAGCGACGCCGAACTGACCGGACTACGCACGCTCCAACACATCACGACAGCCCTGCCATCTGGGCAACGCCCGCGCGTGGCGGTGATCGGCGCCGGCAACTACTCGACGCGCAGCCTGTTGCCCAATCTTGCCCAGCAACAGGTTACGCTCGACGTTATCGCCTCGAGCGGCGGCGTTTCTTCGTTCCATGCGGCAAAAAAATTCGGCTTCCGCCGTTCCACGACGGATACGGCGAGCCTCTTGCGCGATCCGGCCATCGACGCGGTGATCATCACCACGCGTCACGACACGCACGTGCCGTTGGCCGATCGCGCGCTCGGCGCCGGTAAACATGTGTTCGTGGAAAAGCCGTTGGCGATCGACCGCGAAGGCCTGGAGCAACTCCGCGCGACGTACGAGTCGTTCACTGGCGACACGCGGCAACCCGTTCTGTCGGTGGGCTTCAACCGCCGCTTCGCCCCGCAAGCCGTCAAAATGCGCTCGCTTCTCGCTGGCACGCGTGAGCGGCAGGCGATCGTGATGACCGTGAACGCCGGCGAGTTGCCTGCGGATCATTGGTTGAACGACCCCGCAGTCGGCGGCGGACGGCTCATCGGGGAAGGTTGTCACTTTATTGATCTGGCGCGTTATCTGGTCGGCCATCCGATCGCGCGCGTGCAGGCCACGGCGCTCGGCTCGCCACGCGGCCCGCGCGATTGCGTGACCATAACGATGGATTTCACCGACGGTTCGACGGCGACCTTGCACTACCTGGCCAACGGGCATCAATCGTTCCCGAAAGAACGGATCGAAGTCTTCTGCGGCGGGCGGATTCTGCAGCTCGATAATTTTCGCAAACTCCGCGGGTTCGGTTGGTCGGGGTTCAATAAGTTGAATCTCTGGCGTCAGGACAAAGGACACGCCGCTTGTCTAGAGGCGTTCTTTGCGGCCGTTGAAAAAGGCGGGCCGTCGCCGGTGCCTTTCGCTGAACTGTGCGAAGTCACCGAGGCCAGTTTCCAAGCTGTCGAGCAACTGCAGGCGGGAAAGTGAGCATGGCCGACGCCGTGGCAACGCCGCCGCAGGGTTCCGCGCCGCTTGCGCCCGCCAGCGGAGAGGTCGCGCCGCTGGCGCGCCATGCCCGGCGCGGCGCGTTTCCTGTCGTGCCGGTGCGCCGCCGCGACGGCGCGCCGCTCAAGTTGGCGTTGCTCTATATCGTCTGCTATCGCTACCGCGTGCCGATCTTTCGCCGCTTGACCAAGCACGCCGACCTGAGCGTCAAGATCTTCGTCGGCTCCGGCATTCCGGGCACGAAGACGGTGAACGCCGACAACCTGAGCGGCCTCGACGTTTCGATCATGCCGACTTGGAAGAAGCGGATGCGGAGCACCGACCGCGACGTGGGCTTGCTGTTCAACCCGTCGCTTCCGTGGCGGCTCTGGCGTTACAATCCGGACGTGCTGCTGGTGCAAGGGGGCGAGCCGATCAACAACCTGTTGATGCTGCTTTACGCCAAGTTGTTCCGCAAACCGATCGTTTGGTGGTCGCTCGGTGAAATCCGTGGGCAGAAGTATTCGCGCCTCGGGCGGATGTACCGCGCCGTCGTGCAGTGGATTGAGCGCCGCGCCACGGCGTATCTTGGGTACTCGTCGGTGGCCGTCGACTATTTCCTCCGCATGGGCTACGAACCGCGGCGGTGCTTCAACCTGGTCAACGTCGTCGATACCAACAAGGTGCTCGCCGAGATCGAAGCCACGCGCGAGCAGGTCGCGCCCCTCCGCACGCGACTCGGGCTCGACGGCAAGCGCGTCGTGCTCTACGTCGGCGCGATCATGAAGACCAAGAAACTCGATCGCCTGATCCGCGCCTTCGCGATGCTCCCGGATCCGCACGATGAATTGCGGTTGCTGGTCGTCGGCGACGGCGACTTCCGCGCGGAGGCCGAGCGCGTGGCGGCCGAACTGCACGTGACCGATCGCGTGATCTTCACCGGTGCGGTCTACGAAGGCGTCGCCGCGTACTTTCAACTCGCGGAGCTTGTCGTCCTCCCTGGCATGGGCGGATTGGTCGTTTCCGAGGCGATGACGCACAGTTTGCCGGTGATCAGTTCCGTCGGCGACGGCAGCGAATTCGACCTGATCGTGGACGGCTATAACGGCTATTCGATCGGTGAAGACGGCGACGAAGAGCTCGCCGACGCCATGCGCCGCTGCCTGGAATCGCCGGAGCAATCCCGCGAAATGGGCCGGCGCGGCCGCCGGATGATCGACGAACAATACAACATCGACCGCTACTTCAACGAAATGCTCGCCAGCATTTTCTTCGCCGCCGGCGAACGAAAATAGTTGTCCAAAGTGACTACACTAGCCCGACGCGCAAGCGAGGGGGTGTGGACGTTGGCATTGAGTAAACGTCGTACTCAATTCGAAGTCCACTCCCCCTCGCTTGCGCGTCGGGCTAGTGCAAACGAATCCGCGTGAATACGTAGCACGGGAACAGGAACAGCCGCCATGTCGACCGTCGTCGCCGCGCCGAGCGCGCAGCAACTGGAAAAATTCGTCTGCATCGCCAGCATCGGGCATTCCGGCTCGACGCTGGTCGGGATGCTGCTCGATCAGTATCCCGAATGCACGTCGATGGGCGAGATCACCAACCTGCACAAGTTCACCGCGCAGCCCGACATGCTTTGCGGCTGCGGGACGCCGGTGCTGAAGTGCCCGTTCTGGCTGGACGTGGAGGCGGAACTGCGCCGCAAGACGGGCGACCTGTCGCTGAAACTTGGGGAGTTCTCGCGCCCCACGGAGTTGAAAAGGACCGCGTTCCGCAAGCTGCCGGCGCTTTCCGAGTTGCTGATGATCTGGGGCAGCCCGACGGCCTGGCGGCTGGGTTCGATGATCTCGCCCCGGGCGCGACGCGAGCGGGAATTCGGCGAACGGGCCGTGCAAGTCTATGAGGCGATCGCCGCCGTGCGCGGCACTCCGATCACGGTCAACTCGGCAGGCGCCACGACACAGATGAAATCGATCTACCTCGCCGATCCGACGCGGTTTCGGGCAATCCACGTCATTCGCGACGGCCGCGGCTGGACCTGTTCGCAGATGCGGCGCGAAAAATCGTCGATGGAAGTCGCCGTCAAACTGTTCGTCCGCCGGCATTGGAACACCGAGTTGATGATGCGCTCGATCCCCGCAAGCCAGCGGATGCTCGTCCGCTACGAGGATCTTTGCCGGGACACGCCTGGCACGATGTTGACCATCTCCCGGTTTCTGGACATCGATACGCAGCTCACCGATTTCACGCTTAAGAAGACGGAATTTCACGGCGTCGGCGGCAACCCCATGCGGTTCCGCTACGACGAGAGCACCGTGCAACTCGACGAAAAGTGGCGGCGCGATCTGACCTCCGCCGATTTGGCGCTGTTCGAGAAAATCGGCGGCGAAACCAATCGCCGCCTGGGCTACACCGACTAAGCGCGCACGCTGATATCATGTCACTATCCCGATGCGCGTGTCGGGATAGCTGGAGACAGCGAAGTGCCGATTCTTCTCGGGAAAAGTGGCTGCGTCCATGTCTAGGTGTTGCGACGTTCAATAGACGGCGATTCGATACGCTCTGCTATCCACTACTTGCTTTACTGCAGCAATTCCCTTGAGTATGTCCATCAACGCGCCCATCAAACTCACGATCCGATACTCGGAACGCGACTTCATTCGGGCATTGCGAGCGCACTACGCATCGCGGGTTGGTCTCCGATCGATATTCTCCCCAGCGTGATTCTCGCTGTCACCGGAGCGCAACTTTGGACTTCCTTGTCGATGCGTTGGCTAGGCATTGTTTGCGAAGTCGCATCCGTCGCAATGATCCTACCTCTTTTTGTGGCCTTTGTTGTCATTCCGCCGCTCGCCTTTCGTCGAGAGCCGAAGTTTCGCGACAAATACTCGCTTACTTTTTCGGCGGAGCGTACTCATTTCCGCACAGCACATGTCGATTCGACGCTTCAATGGGATTTGTATACGAACGCTTTGGTCGATACCCGCTCGTATGTGCTTTACTACGGCCGGCATCACTTTACGCTAATTCCGAAGCGCGCATTTCAGGATTTCGAGCAGCAACAATTGTTCGAGCGACTGCTGGCTCAGCACATCGCGCCAATTGTTGGCGTCGGGTTTGGCGATTGAATTCTCTCTCCGAGAGAACTGGAAACACGGACATTTTTCGTTAGTCGACTTGGCGAATCCCTCCTTCAATGCAACACGCCCGGCGATGGCTCGCCGGGCGTGCTGCGTTATTACATACTGAATCGACCGTTCGAAATCTACCAGCCGTAGACCGGCGGGCAGGGGTACGTCGGGTAGACTGGCGGGCAGTAGTTGTACGTCGGATAGCACGGCGTCACTGGCGGGCAGTACTTGTAGGTCGGGTAGCAGTAGTTGTAGCTCGGCGTGTAGCAGCGGTTGTAGCTGGGGGCACACTTGTAGCTGTAGCCTCCACCGTAACCTCCACCATAGCCACCGCCATAGCCGCCACCGTGGTGACCACCGTGGCCACCATTGTGTCCGCCGTGATGGCCGCCACCATTTCCGCCATGGTGACCGCCATGTCCTCCGTTATGACCGGCCGAGGCTGTTCTGGTCGTACCGATTACCGCAAGCGTGCCAAGGACCATCGTGGCGGCGATCAACGTCTTCTTGAAGCAGTTCATGGTTCCATTCCTTCACAAGAGTGTATTTTCAAGGCTTTTTTTCAGTTCGCCGGGCCAGGCTTGGCCCTGTCGCGTCTGAGTTACTAAGCGAGCGAGCCGCGGATTTGTTACCCAGATTCGCCACGTGACGCACAACCGGGAACGAATCTGCGCCGGGCAATGTTCGTCGCGCGAGTTGAATCCCCGTCGGCGATCGTCCAGAATGACGCCGGCTCCGGCTTCTCCTCGCCCACTTTCCGGAGGCGGACATGCGGCGTGCCAACGCCAAATCGCTCGTGGTTAGTCGTCGCGCCGCGCTCAGCGGTGCTGCGGCCGCGCTGACTGCCGCCGCGTGGCGGCGCGTGCCTGGCGCGAACGAACGGATCGGCGTCGGCTTCATCGGCTTCGGGCTGATCGGCAAGCGCCACGTGCTCGACTTCGCCGAACAGCCGGACGCGGCGCTGGTCGCCGTGTCCGACGTCCATGCCGGCCGCAAAGAGGAAGGCCGCGCGCTGGCGGGTGAATCCGCGAAAGGCTACCAGGATTTTCGCGCGTTGCTCGACGATCCGCGTGTCGATGTGGTCGTCGTCTCGACTCCCGATCACTGGCACGCCTTGGCGACCATGCTGGCCTGCGCTGCTGGCAAAGACGTCTACACGGAAAAGCCACTGACGCTGTTTCAGCGCGAAGGCCGTTGGATGATCGACGTCGCCGAGCGCTACCAGCGGATCGTGCAAGTCGGCACGCAACAGCGCTCCGGGCCACACTACTTGCGCGCCAAAGAAATGGTGCAGTCCGGACGACTCGGCAAGATCCATTCGGTCCGCATGAGGGCATATCGAAACATCATGCCCGGCTTTGGCCGACCGGACGATTGCCCGCCGCCGCCGGACTTGGATTGGAACGCCTGGCTCGGTCCCGCGCCGGAACGAGCGTACAATCCGAATCGCGCGATCTACCACTTCCGTTGGTTTTGGGATTACTCCGGCGGGCAGATGACGAACCTCGCGGCGCATGGCCTCGATGCCGCGCACTGGATGCTGGGACTCGGCTTCCCCACGGCCGTCACCAGTTGCGGCGGGCGGTTCGCGCTCGAAGACAACGGCGAAACGCCCGACACGCAGGACGCGCTGTTCGAGTTCCCCGAATGCACGATCTCCTGGTCGCATCGCGAAGCCTCGGCCGGCGCGGAGCGTCGCCCGTCCGTGGAGCTTTTCGGCACGCACGGCAGCCTGGCGATCACGCGGACCGGTTTCACGATCACGCCCGATAAACGCCTCCCGCCCGGCAACGCGATCCCGCAATTCACCGGCGCGCACCCGGTCGGCGGGCCGGTGCGCGTGGAAGACAGCGGAAACACATACTGGACGACGCCGCTTCAAGATCGAACCGGCAACGACCGCGAGCAATTCAAACTGCATGTGCGCAATTTTTTGGACTGCGTGCGTTCGCGGACGACGCCGAACTCGGATCTACGCAGCGCCCACCAGGTCGCCACGGCCTGCCACCTCGCGAATATTTCGCTGCGTCTCGGACGCAAGCTGCCATGGGACGGCGCCAACGAGCGAATCGTCGGCGACGAACAGGCGCAAGGCATGTTGACTCGGCCGTATCGCGCGCCGTGGGAAAAGGAACTCGCCGCCCTGGGAGTGCAACCTGCGCCATGAACCTATCACGTCGCGCATTCTCCGTTCTCGCGGCGCAAGCTGCTGCTTGTCTTGGGGCCGGGCGAGCTTGGGCCGAAAGCGCCGACATGCCGTTGCACGACTTGGGGCTCGGCATCGTGATCCACTCCTACGGCATCCGCGGCGGACAGCCCGGCGCCGAGGGCTTTTCCGATCCGCTGGTGTTCTTCGAGTATTGTCGACAACTTGGCGCCGCCGGGATTCAAACGAGCCTGGGCGCTCTCGATGCCGCGGCCGCCGAAAAAATGCGCGCCGCCGCGACCGATGCGAAGATGTACGTCGAGGGCATCGTCTCATTGCCCAAGGACGAAGCGGACGTTACGCGATTCACCGAAGAACTGCGCACCTCCGCCGCTTGCGGCGCGAAGGTCGTGCGCACCGTCATGCTCTCGGGACGCCGCTACGAAACCTTTGCGGACATCGCGAGCTTCCAAACCTTTGCACGGGAGAGTTTTCAGCGTCTGGAACGGGCGAAGCCAGCCGTGGAAGCAAGCGGTGTGCGCTTAGCCGTGGAAAACCACAAGGACTGGCGCACGGACGAATTGCTCGACATCTTGCGCCGCATCGATTGCCCGCTCGTCGGCGTCTGCGTCGACACCGGTAACAGCATCGCCCTGCTCGAGGAACCGCACGAAGTGGTCGACGCTTGCGCCCCGGTGGCGTTCACCTCGCACTTCAAAGACATGGCGGTGCAAGAATACGCGGACGGATTCCTCCTGTCCGAAGTTCCGCTCGGGCAAGGTTTCCTCGATCTGAAGCGTATGGTGCAATCGCTCCGCGCCAAACAGCCGGAAATTCGCTTGAACCTGGAAATGATCACCCGCGATCCGCTCCGCGTGCCATGCCTGACGGAGAAGTATTGGGCGACGTTCGAGGGACTTCCGGCGAGTGTCCTGGCAGGCGCGATGCGTCGCACCCGCGCACATGCTTCGAAGACGCCATTGCCGGCAATTACGGGGAAAAGTTCTGCCGAGAAACTGCAATTCGAAGACGACAATGTCCGCGAGTCGTTGGCCTTTGCCGCGCGGTAGTTCGCTCCTTAAGCTGCCGCGCGGACGGCGAATCGGCGACGATGCGGCACGTTCCCGCTACCTGCATCTCGCCCGACAGCCAAACAACCTTCGTAGCAGCCCTGGCCGAGCGCATCGTCGTTCGTGGCACTTCAGAGAACTCGACGGCGAACCCGCGTATGTTCGGCTCGCTCCCTCGCGAGCGGGAACGCGGTCCAAGGCTTCGATCTCCTCGGGACTTTTCGACTCGGCCTCCAGCACCCAGGCCGGCACGTTTCGCGAAGGATGGGCCCGTACGACTTCGAGAACTTCCACGCCATCGATGATCTCCGCGCGAACTTCGGACGGGGAGTCAAGAAAGTCCACATAGCGGTAGTCCACGAGCAACTCTCCATTCGGCCGGACGAGAAGGTCGACGTCATCGTCGCCGGGCGGATCCACGTGGCCAGGTTCGCTGCCTTCGTCCCACTCAAACCCGCCTGGCTCGTCGTCGCCACGGTCGGTGCGCAACATTTGCGAAATCGGCACGCCGCTCGACAGGTAGCGTTCGGCCGCCGCCGCCGTGGGATGTTGATGATCATGGCCTGCCGAAAAGACGACCCAGTCAGGATCGACCAATTCGATGAAGCGTTCCGAGCTGCCATTGTTCGCGCCATGATGTGGCGCGACGATCACGTCCGAAGCAATCGGGAACTCGTCGGCGCGATCGCAGAGATACTTTTCCGTGGCGATATTCGTCCCCGCGGGACTATTGAGATGGCGCCCGACGGCGTCGCCGCACAGGAGAATCGATTTGCCGGCGAACTCCACGCGGATACAGATGCTCCCGGCGTTGAAACGTTCGCCGTCGCTGGTCAGCGGCCAATCCTCGGGCGGAGTGTGCCAGCCGCATAGAAAGGTGACCTTTGTGTCACCGTAGGTAAAGGTGCCTTCCGGAAAGTCGTAGTAATGCAAATTGATGTCGTCGCAATCAGGCTCATTTGAGATGGCCCGTAACGTATTGATCGAAGTCTGCGAGACGGGTTCGAGCCCCGAGTGAACGACTTCCTGAACCGCGTATTCCTCCAGTATCCTGGTCGCGCCTCCCAAGTGGTCGCTGTCGGAATGACTGAGTACCATCAGCGTGACGGGATGCGTCGTCGGAAACAAATCCTTCACGCCCTGCAACGCGCGAAATCCGCTCGCGTTCCAGTGGCCGGTGTCGTAGACGATCGCGGTATCGTTGTCCGTCTTGATAACGCAGCACAACCCGGCGCCGGTATCGACCAGCCGCACAAACACCGCGCCGGGTTCCGGTTCGAGCGCTTTTGCAAATTGCCCGGAACAATCGCCAAGCAGCGTCAACACAAGCGCCGCCAGAACAGGATGCTTTGACATGGCCGATGCACTCCTCGTATTTAGAAATCGAGTTGGTCACCTATCAAATCATAGCGGGTTTTCTAGCGCGCGGCGAATTCGACACTGCGATTTCAAGGTTCACTGAGGGACTGCGCAGTTGGAATTCAGTTTCTGCTTTCTCCGCACATCCTTGCAAATCATCGCAGTACGATCGTGCTCGCAGGCTCGCCGAAGATCGGGAACTATTTCCAACGTGGATCGCCCCTTTTTCTATAGCGGATTCATGCCGTGAGTTTTACTTCCGCGACGAGGGAACCGTCGAGCTTGGTCATTTTCAGGTTTAACTCGTCGTGAGTCGCCGTACCTTCAATGAGCGTTGCGTAGGCCGGCTGCGGCGCTCCGCCGATGAGTTGCCCGATGGGTCGGTTCGCGTCCGCCGGCATCCACAGGTAGTCGTGCGTATGGCCGGAAATGACGAGTTTTACACCGGCATCGACGAGCGTCTTTTCCCAGAGTCCGCGGCAGTGCCGGTGTCCGTCGAACGCATTGGCAGTCAACTTCGGGTGGCGGAACCAAAGCGGGATATGGCAGAACAGGGCTTTGTGCGGGGCGTCGCGGAACCACGGTTCTTGAACAATCGCTTTCAGCCATTCAGCCTGGCGTTCCTGCATCGGACCGTAAGCGGCCATGCCGCCGAAGTACGGGCTGTCGTCGGGCTTGTCTTCGCCGGTGTCCATGACGATCGCCGCCAGCGGACCGCTTCGGAAACCGTAGTAGTAGCGGTCATCCGGAGCACCGGTGAATTGCGCCAACGCAGGTGCGGCCGGCCCGCGGCATTCGTGATTGCCGCGCACGTAGGCGATCGGCCATTGATCGCCGACCGCCAGGCCCGCGGGATTGAGAATCTGCCCGGCCATGTCCTGTTCGAAATGTAGATCGTTCGATTGATCGCCGTTCCAAAGCATGAAGTCCGGGCGCAACGGCGACGTCCGTTCGTGGAGTTGCTTCAACGTTTCTGAGTTCTCGTGCGTGTCGTTCCACACCACAAAGTTGGTGGTCGCGGCATCCGGATCGAGCGTACGAAAACTGCGCACCTCGCTGGTCTGCGGTTCCCCCGCCTTGAGCTCGCCATGATAGAACTGCCGCACTTTCACCCAACCGATGGTGTGCGCCACGATCCGGTAGCGCACTTCTTGTCCAGGAGGGAGCGGTGGCAGCCGGAATTTCAGCACATGTTCCGAGAGTGGCAGCAATCCGGCGTGGCCGCCATCAACACGCTGCCACGGACCATCGGCGACGGCGAATTCAAGATAGCCCGTCCCCATCCGCTGCATTGGCTGCAGAATGCTGATCGCATCGGCCGCGGGCCCCATCACCATGGGACTGCCGGCCAGCACCGGTCCGTCCAATGAGCCGGCCGTGCAAGTTCCTTCCGGAACATCCGGCCTTGGATCCTGGGTATAGTCCGAATAGTTCTGCGCCTGGGCGGAAAGGCCTCCGCCGACGGTCGCAGCGGTTGCCGCAAGGAATGAGCGTCGATCCATAGTGAGCACCCTGAGAATTCTAAGAGGCGGTCCAGCGACCCATTCCCGTGTGTGGTTGCCGACCTATTCCAGCACGATCTTCTCCAGGTCCGGGTGTTCCTTCGGGAACTGGGGATTCATTTTTTCCATCGTCTCCAGTAGCACGCGGCTGATCACCAGATTGCGGCGCCATTTCCGGTCGGATGGCACGATGTGCCACGGGGCATGTTCGGTGTTGCAATTCACTAAGGCGTTCTCATAAGCCTTCTGGTGCGCGTCCCAGGATTTTCGCATCTCGACGTCCGTGGGGCTGAACTTCCAGCGTTTCTTCGGGTCGTCAAGCCGCGCCCGCAGTCGTTCGAGTTGTTCTTCCTTGCTGATGTGCAAAAAGAACTTGAGCACCGTCGTGCCCCCTTCGACCAGCATCCGCTCGAACTCGTTGATGAACTTGTACCGCCGCTGGCACTCGTCCTGATCGATCAAGCCCAGCACCTTCACAACGACGACGTCCTCGTAGTGCGAGCGGTTGAACACGCCAATGTTGCCGCGCCGCGGAACCGCCTGGTGGATGCGCCAGAGAAACCCGTGGTCCAGTTCCTCGATGCTTGGCTGCTTAAAGCTGGT
>JALHLM010000011.1:0-19500 GCA_022844585.1 Pirellulales bacterium
GTTCGCGCCACAATCGCGGGTGTGCGGTCGATCTCACGCTCTACGAACTGGCGACCGGCCAGCCGATCGAGATGGTGGGCGGTTACGACGAGTTTTCGCCGCGATCTTTCCCGGACTATCCCGGCGGCACGGAACGGCAACGCTACTTTCGCGATTTGTTGCGCGCGGCGATGGAGGCCGAGAACTTCCGCGTCTACGAATTCGAGTGGTGGCACTTCGACTTTCAAGATTGGCGGAAATACCACATCGGCAATGCGACGTTTGAGGAATTGAACAGCGCACACTAGACGCGATCGCTGGCGCCCTCCGTGGGCTCATCATCCCGTAACTGGGTCTCCCAATCCTCGCGCGTCAGCCGATATAGCACGTGCCGGCGCAGCGGGTGACCTTCCGGCAACAAGGGATGATCGAAGTTCTCTTCCGGAGCATGGCGCATCCCAATGTTTTCCATCACGCGGCGCGAGCGAACATTCATCGGCACGGTGAACGACAGGATCTCCGGAAGGTTCAGCACTTCGAAGCCGAAGACCACGGCCACGCTGGCGGCCTCCGTGGCGTAGCCTTGTCCCCAATGGGCGCTCGCCAACCGCCAACCGATTTCAATACACGGCGTGAACGCAGCTTCAAATCGCGGTCGCGCGAGGCCGACGAAACCGATGAACGCCGCTTCGTCCGGAATCTCAACGGCCCAGTAGCCAAAGCCATGTTGCTTGAAGTGCGCTTCAGCCCGGTCGACTGCCGCGTCGGACTCGGCGCGCGTTGCCAGCGCCGGCAGGAATTCCATCACTCGCTCGTCGCCGCACATCGCCGCGAAGGCGTCGCGATCTTCCTTGCGCCACCGTCGCAACAACAGTCGTTGCGTTCGCAACTCCACCGGCCGGTTCATTGTCTATGGCTCCGTATGTCAATGCAAAGAGGCGATCCGCATTCGGATCGCCTCAGAGTTTACATCAAGTCTGCGCGTCCGCGATTACTTCTTTTCGATCACGCGAATGCGGATGTTGCGATAGGCCACCGGATCGCCGTGGTCTTGCAGGCAGATGTAGCCCTTCGTTGGCTTGCCGAACTTTGGCATGCTACCGAACTTGCTCTTGGCGACGCGCTCGTTCCAGTCGTCGCTGCCTTTGACGTACTCGCAGTATTTCACGCCGTTCATGTACTGCTCGCACTTTTCCGGCGTGATCAGCACGCGCAGCTCGTTCCATTCGCCGGCCGGCTTCGTGGCGTCGGTGTCGGCATCATAGAGCTGGTAAAGCCAACCGGACTTTTGCGGGTCATGACCGGCCTTGTTGTCTTGAACCTGGATTTCCGGCCCCGTCATCCAGGGCGTCGCTTCGTCTTCGCTGACGTGATACATCAGCCCGCTGTTGCCGGCCTTGCCGATTTTGTATTCGAGCACCAGCTCAAAGGCCTCGTACTCATCCTCGGTGACGATGTCGCCGGCGCCCTCGGCGGCGCGGGCCAACGCGCCGTCAACGACCTGCCAGCCCTCGCCGATCTTGTCCTTCTTGAAGTTACGCCAGCCATCGGTCGACTTGCCGTCGAACAGCAGCTTCCAGCCGTCAGAAACTTCCTGGGCGGTCAACGCATTCAAAGGCTGATCGGCGCGCGCCGCGGACGTGACGACGAAACAGGCGGCGACGAGCGAAAATCGGACAATAGTAGAGAGCTTCATGGTGGGCTCGCGGTAGGAAATGCACGGGTCAATCAACGCCCGCCCATTGTAGCCCAAATGCGCTGTGAATCCAGCAATCTGGACGCCGCCGCTCCGCACTACGCTTGGCGGGTCAGCGAGAACTTGTGGTAGTCCTTTTTCGACATCGCTGGCGTCACGTGCAACGCATAGCCGTTGGTGGTGAGGGCCGCAATGCCCAACAGCGGCAACCGCCGAGCCACCAGGTGTCCCTTGGCAACTACGCCAACTCCGCCGTACAGTTCCAGTAATTCCGGCGACTGCTTCGCGTGCGGCGTGCTACGCGTCCCAGGCTTGTTGGGATGCAGGAACAGGTTCGCTTCTATATGCGGTATTTCCTCGCCGTTGACCCGACTGCGCGATCGCAAATAGGTCTTGAAATCCAGATGTTGCCAAGCAACTAGCTGTGCTTCCGAAATCAGCAAATTGCCATTGAAACCGGTGTCAACGATGGCAGGTATGCGCGGGCTGCGACTCGGACAGCGCTCGACGCCGATCGGCACGACGGTAATCCAAACGATCAACTGATACGAATGGACGTCGACTTGAGTCGTACCAAGGCCGTCTGGCACCTCAATGTGCGTCGTCCTATCAAAGTATGGGCATCGCTCGATCACCACGGGCGCAGCACCTATCGCGACAATTCCGCGGGAACGCGCTATTGCGGGGGCAATTCCATGGCCGTGACCAGCCCAATATAAAACTCGTCGCGCGGAATGCCTCGAGCGATGCAGTCCTTGAATAGCTCGGTCTGGCTGTCGGCCACGCCGACGCGCTTCTTGCCGTGGTACGCCACCCAGCGCCTACGGTACTTGCTTTGTCGCAACAGCTTGGGAAGGTCGGCCACGTAACTGTCGAACGATGCGGCGACTCCCGGCGGCGTGGGCGGGATCATTGAGATGAGCAAGCCCGGCTGGGCGTCCAATTGCTCGAGCGTAATACCAGAAGGGCTAAATGTTTCCATTTCGTCCCGACCTTCCTTGGCAGGGCCGCGCGCGACAACTTTCCGGCGTCGCTTCACTGGATCACGGTGATGCGAATCAACCGGCTGTCTATCTTCATCTGAATCGGCCAACGCTGCATCGTAATCCTGTAAAACCAACGAAGCGTTCGCCATTCCAAACCCCCTCGATAGAACTATTAGTGTCGCGTCAACGCGATACCCTACCAACTCTCCAGGTGCAATTCAACAGTTGCTTCGCCAAGGCGGGTTTCCCCTATCGCCGCCCTCGCTCCGGCCCAACATGCCATGGATCGGCGGGCAACTTGATGGGTGTATCCTCATTGCATCGTAACGATTTATCAGCTCAGGCAAAGGAAAAACCGGTCCAACGCGCATAAATCACGCAAAAACGCGCGACACTTGAGTGGGGTCTACGCCCCGTACTTGCCCATCCGCCCGGCGTTCGACAACGCCAGCGGCATCAAGTACTTCGCCTCGAACTGCCCCAGGCCGCCGCGCAGCGCCTGGCTTTCGCTGAACCCGGTGCAGCCATCCGGGCGGCAACAATCGGAGACCAGCAGCGTCGGCACCGGGTGCCAACTATGGCTCTTCAAGTAGCTCGGCGTGCTGTGATCTCCGGTGACGATCAGCACCGTCGGGCCGAGCGCCACGATATCCGGGATCGCCGCGTCGAATTCTTCGATCCGTTTCACCTTGCCGGGAAAATTGCCGTCCTCGCCTGTGGAGTCAGTGTATTTGAAATGCAGGAAGAAGAAATCGAAGTCGTTCCAATGCTGCTTGAGGACGGCCACTTGCTCGGTGAGTGTTTGCGCTTGGCCGGTGATCTTCATGCCGACCAGACGGGCCAGTCCCTTGTACATCGGGTAAACCGCCACGGCCGCGGCGCGCAGACCGTAGACTTCTTCATATGTGGGCAACGCCGGGCGCGCCGCGAAGCCGCGCAACGTCAGGCCGTTGATCTTGGGCTCCGACTTGAGAATCGCGCCGGCCTGCTTGATGAACTCGGCGGCAATCTCGGCGGTCTTCTTGCTTGTAGCGTCGTCGCCGACCGGCGCGAGCGGCGCCACGCCGACTGCTTGAGGATCGGTGTCGCGTACGCTGCCGCCCAATCCTGGCGCGCGAAATACGACGACGAATCGATGTTCCTTGACCGGCTCGACGAAGATCTCCACGCCCGGGATTTTGATCGCGCGCAACTTGACGGCGATCGGAGCGCTTTCTTCGCTGGTCGGGCGACCAGCGCGGCGATCGCTGATTTTTCCCGCCGCGTCGAGCGTGCAGTAGTTGCCGCGCGCCGCCACGTCGTTTGGCCCCAATTCGAAGCCGATTCCGGTCGCTTCCAAAGCGCCGCGGCCGATCACATATTGCAGCGGGTCGTAGCCAAACAGGCCCAGGTGTCCTGGTCCGCTGCCCGGCGTAATGCCCGGCTTCACCGGGATGCTCAGCCCGCTGACGCCGCGCCGCGCGAGGGCGTCGAGATTCGGCGTGGCCGCGGTTTCCAATTCGGTCTTGCCGCCCGCCTCCAGGGGCAGTCCGCCCAAGCCGTCGGCCACGAGCATGACGATTTTCGAGTTGTTCGATTGCTTCAGTTCACGCGTCAAGTCGTGCATGTCCATCGCGGCGTCCTCGGCAAATTTCGGGCGAAATCCAGGCGGATCGCCGTTGTTTTACCCGAACGCGAACGGCGTGCGAGGGGGAGCCGCGTAGAGCCACAGGAGAGGTACCGTTAGGTTGAGCGACTTTGGGAGGCGTCTCTGCGAGACGAATTGTTGCAATGATCTTTCGTTTAATGACTTACGGCAGAGCGAAAACTCGCTGGAAGCGTTTTGGGAGTGGACTGGAGGCGGCAAGTGCCCTTGTTGGGCGGCGCCGTCAGCCAATATTCCACCATGTCGGTCGAGGAGATATGCCAGGAGAGGAGCGATTGTTCTGAGGATTTTCGAGATCCTAGAGGCGATGGCCTACGCGTCGTATGGGCGAGGGGCGTGGACCGGCGCGAAGAGCTTCTGGTACCTGGCGCTTGGCCAGCCAGCGTCCGTCGGGTGCAACGGCAACCTACAAGCTCCTCATGGGCCCCGCGGCTCCTGGCAGCCGCGTTGCCGCCGTCGCAAGATGTTTGTGCAGCAGTTCGATCGCTCGCAGTTGCTTGCAGCCAGCCAGGGTGGAAATGATAATCTGGCCCAGCCGGGCGTTCGCTCGTTCCTCTTTGCCCGTCGGCCCATCACGACACACTCAGCGGAGCTCGTGCCATGAGACCGTCTGCAACGCTTTTCTGCTGCCTCACTCTGCTTATTGCCGCCACCGCTCGCGCCGACATCTACCGCTGGGACACCGGCGCGGTGATTCCGGGGACCGGTGGCGTCACGCCGGGGCCCGGGGTGCAATTGGACCATCAGGAGCTGGAGTATGCGAGTTTTGACGGCCTGAACCTGGCTGGAGCGAGTTTTCGATTTTCAAACCTCACATCCGCCCATCTGATTCGTTCCCAACTCACGAGTGCCAATCTGAAGGGCGCCAACCTGACCAATGCGGTTCTCGACCGCTCGGCGCTCACCGGTCTTGTCCTGAGCGGGGCGATCGTGTCGGGGGCGCATTTCAATGATACCACGCGCCGCGGCTTCACTAAGGAGCAGCTTTACTCAACGGCTAGCTACCAAGCGAAAGATTTGGCGCGCATCCACCTGGTCGTCAACGACATGAGTGGTTGGGATTTCAGCCGACAGGATCTGGCCGATGCAGTTTTGGAGTTCTCGACTCTTACAAACGCCGATCTGAGTGGCGCGAACATGTCAAATGCGCACCTGCGCAGCTCGAATTTCACGTTCGCGAAGTTGCAGGGGGCCAACCTGAACAACGCACACCTCGATGGCTCGACCTTCACGAGTGCTGACCTCTCCGGAACCGACCTTTCTCGTGCCACGCTGGATCAAGCAACGCTGGCGAATGCCAATCTGAGTGGGGCAATGATTACCGCAGTCTCCTTCACAGATACGACAGTCCGCGGGTTCACCAAGGAGCAGTTTTACCTGACGAATAACTACCAAGCGAAGAACCTGTCAGGAGTCGGACTTGTAGAGAACGATCTAAGCGGCTGGGATTTTAGCGGTCAGAACCTATTCAATGCGAACTTCTATCACTCGACGCTTACAAACGCCAACTTGAATGGTGCAATGATTGAGGAGGCAGGCTTCTATGGCACGACGTACCGTGGTTTCACTAAGGAACAGCTCTACTCGACGGCTAGCTATCAGGCGAAGGAATTGTCTGGCATCGCACTGGGGGAAAATGACCTTACCGGCTGGGATTTGAGTGGTCAAAATCTCGCCGACGCGGGCCTGCGCTCCTCAAACTTTACGAACGCCAATCTGAGCGGGGCGAACCTGGCCAACGCATACGCCTTTGAATCGACGCTCACGAACGCCAATCTCCGTGGCGCTAACCTGACGAACGTTGAGTTGGATTTCTCTTCGCTCACGAACGCCGACCTGAGTGCAGCAATCGTGACAGGCACAAACCTGCGAGCTACCACTTCTCGCGGCCTGACCAAGGAACAACTGTACTCGACGGCCAGTTACCAAGCAAAGAACCTGGCAGGGATCGGGCTGTGGTCCAATGATCTCAGCGGTTGGGACTTCAGTGGGCAAAACCTGACGAACGCAGATCTGAGATTGGCGAATCTGACTAACACGAATTTGAGCGACGCGATGCTGGCCGGGGCGAACATTTCCGGCACGACGTCCCGTGGCTTCATGGAAGTACAACTAAAATCTACCGCCAGCTACCAGGCGAAGCATCTGGCAGGCGTGATTCTTTCAGAAAACGATCTACGCGGCTGGGACTTTAAAGATCAGGATCTGACGAACGCCGTCCTGTATTCCTCGAATCTCTCGGGAGCTGACTTGAGTCGTGCGAGACTGACGCGAGCGCTTCTCGATTACTCCAACCTGACCGACGCGAAATTGAGTGAAGCAGACCTGACCGGCGGAAGGCTCCTCAACTCCACCTTCGCCAACGCAAACTTATGCAGTGCGAAGTTGACCAACACGTTGGCATCAGAGGCGACTTTTGCGAATGCCGATCTACGGGCAGCGAGTCTCGCCAACATCGAGGCAAACCACTCCACTTTCACGAATGCCGATCTGAGCCATGCGAGCATGGTCAACGCAGTCGCTACCTTCTCAAACTTCACGAATGTTGACTTTAGCGACGCCGACCTGTCCAAAACAACTCTGAATTACTCGACGTTCACGAACGCCAACCTGGTCAACGCCAACCTGGATCACTCGAAGCTCACCGGCGTTGATCTCACTGGGGCGCTGTTGATCGGCGCAAGCATGCGCGACACGACGTCGCGCGGTTTTGGCAAGGAACAGCTGTACTCGACGGCAAGCTACCAGGCGAGAGACTTGCGCGGGATTGGGCTCTCGCATAATGACCTCGGCGGATGGGACTTCAACGGCCAGGAACTCGCCGACGCAGACCTAACCGAGGCAGTAGTGGCGGGGGCGCATTTCGCGAACACGACGTCCTTCGGCTTCACGAAGGAGCAGCTCTACGCCACGGCGAGCTATCGGCAGAAAAGCCTGCACGGAATCGAGCTCTCGAACAACGACCTTAGCAATTGGGACTTCCAAGAACAGAACCTCGCGAATGCATACCTGCATTCATCCACACTTACCGGAGGCGATCTAGGAAGGGCGATTCTGGCCAATGCAAACTTAAATGCCGCGACGCTAACGAGCGCCAATTTAAGCGAATCGGTGGTAACCTGGGCTAGCTTTGATGACACGACCTCCCGGGGCTTCACCAAGGAGCAGCTGTACTCGACGGCTAGCTACGGACAGAAGAAACTGCAGGGAATCGGGCTCTCGCACAACGACCTTAGTGATTGGAACTTTGCTGAACAGGACCTCACCGGCGCCGACTTTAGATCATCGACGTTAGCGAACGCCAATCTGAGTGGCGCTGTGGTGAGCGGGGCAAACTTCGCTTTGACTACTTCGCATGGCTTCACACAAGAACAACTCTACTCCACGGCCAGCTACCAAGCGAAGAGTTTGTTGGGAATTGGGCTCTATAGCAATGATCTCAGCGGCTGGGATTTCCACAGCCAGAATCTGACCAATGCAGGCCTGTATGACTCGACACTTGTGAATGCCGACCTGAGTGAGGCAAATCTGACTAATGCGAACCTGAATGACTCGACGCTCACGAGCGCCAATCTCAGCGGGGCCAACTTGAAAGACGCAGCCCTGGTGAGCGCGACACTCATGAACGCCAAGCTGGTCGGCGCCGATCTGGAGCGGGCTGGTTTGGCATACTCAACGCTCACGAATGCCGACTTGAGCCGGGCCAATCTGGTCAACGCAGCCTTTGATTCCTCCACTCTCACGAATGCCGACGTAAGCTTCGCCGACGCGCGAGGCGCACTGGGCCTCAACTTGACTGGAGCAGTCGCGCACAATGCCATACTTCCCGACGGCAATATCAGCCCACTCAACTTGGCTGCGGGTGACCAAGTTGTCATCCGCAACTATCACGGTGACCCTCGTTTCGGCCAGGGACCGATTCCGATCGCCATTCATGATCAAATGACCCTGGCGAGCGGTGGCATCTTGCAGTTGCACTTCGACGCGGCCCCTTGGGACTCCCTGATCTCCTTCGAACCCGGCATCTCCGTCCAGCTCGACGGCACGCTGAAACTGACGTTCGCCAACGATGTAGATGTTGTTACGCAAATCGGTCGCACGTTACACATTTTCGACTGGACGGGCGTTGAGCCAACTGGCGCCTTCGTCGTTTCGAGCGTCTACCCCTGGGACGTGAGTCGGCTCTATACGGCGGGCAACGTCACGCTGCTCCTACCCGGGGACACAAACGGCGACCAGACGGTCGACATCGAGGATCTAAACAATGTTCGCAACAACTTCGGTCTTGCAGGCCTAGGCATCGCCGGCGACACAAATGGTAGTGGTGAAGTCGACATCGTAGACCTCAAGAATGTGCGCGATTTTTTCGGGGTCTCAACCGCCGTGCCGGAGCCGATTAGCTTCATTCTCTTTGGTGCGATGCTTGCTTTCGCCCTCCCATTCATCCCCAAACTTAGCCGTTCCAACCGGTACCTCGTCCGATGAACCCACAACGCTTGGTGATTTGGCTCATCGCTGCCATTTTTCTTGTCTCGCCAAGCCGCGCGGACATGACCAGCCACAAATTCCTGTGCCACTCGTCGGGCACCGCCTGGCAGCGCCCACCATGCCCCTGGAAATGCGTCCGGAATTGTCCCGCGCCGCAATAGTGCTCGCCAATCTCGATTGCGTATACATGGCCGTTGGTGGGATCGCCTTTTTGGTCTCAGCGCTTGCCGACAGGCGAGGCCGCGCGATGGCCGCTGTATTCGCAATTGTATTGGCGTCGTTTTTGTTGAACTTCGTGGCTCAATTTTTTGGCTCCCGCCCGTAAGGTGACCTTCCTCGGGGTCCTGGAGTACTACCAGCCGGCTGTCATGTTGCTAGATGGGGTTTTCCCACTGCGGGATGTGATCATCCCGCGGGCAGTGGGTGGCGTCACGTGGATGGTGGCTGTTGAAATTATGGCCCGCCGCGATATTTGTACGGTCTGAGAGCGGCGTTAAGCGCGTCGTGAGTTTCGTTTCCACTCTGGATCTTGTCATACTTACGGTCCAGTTGGATGGCGTTTTTATCGAGTGGTTCGTTTGGTCACGTCGTGGAGCGGCAGCGCGTAGAGCGGTCGGGTTTTCTCCTTCACGTGACTCGAAGGAAGCTTGAAATGCAGTTTCAGTCGGCGATACTCGCAGTATCCCTCGCGCTCGTCGCCTGGCAGGCGACCGTCGCCATCGCCGAAGCGCCGACACCCGGACCATCGGCTGGCGAAGCGAAGCACCCCATCACCGCCGACGAACGTGAATTCTTCGAGGCGAGCATCCGGCCTGTGCTGGTTGCGAAGTGCTACAGTTGCCATTCCGCGGAGGCCAAGACCTTGCGCGGAGACCTGCACCTCGACTCTCGCGCAGGCGTCGCGACTGGCGGCGCGACCGGCGCCGTCATCAACGGCAATGATCCCGATACGAGCACGCTGATTCAGGCAGTGCGTTGGACTGATCCGTATCTGCAGATGCCGCCGACCGAGAAGCTGACGGATCGGGAGATTGCCTCGCTGGAGCGTTGGGTGCAGATGGGCGCTCCGGATCCGCGCGAAGCGGTTGTCGCGACAATCGCTGCCAAACAGATCGATATCGCAGCAGGCCGCCAATCGTGGTCGTTTCAACCGGTCGCGCAAATCGAACCGCCTGCGCTGCCAAACGATGCCTGGTCCAAGAATAGGATCGACCGCTTCGTGATCGCCAAGCTGAATGAAGGACAGATCGCCTCTTCGCCGAAAGCCGAACGTGACATGCTGTTGCGCCGGGCCTACCTCGACTTGACCGGCTTACGGCCTACTTTCGACGAAGTGCAGGCCATCGTAAACGACAATGCGCCGGACGCCTATGAGCGCGTGATCGACAAGCTCCTCGCGATGCCGCAACATGACGAGCGCTGGGGACGCTATTGGCTCGACGTCGTCCGGTATGGCGAAGACAATTTCAGGGGGAAGCGACCACGCCGCCGTTCCCGTTCGCCTGGCGTTATCGGGATTGGGTGATCGACGCACTCAATCGTGATGTGCCGTACGATCGTTTCGTCAAATTGCAATTGGCGGCCGATCTGATCCCCGGCACGTCGCGGCAGGACATGGTCGCGCTCGGCTTCTTAGGCGCCGCGCCGGGCTATCACAAAGACGGAAGGCTTTCTAAGGACGTCGTCGAAACTCTCTATGCCGATGATTGGGACGAACGCATCGACACCGTGACGCGCGGCTTTCTCGGGCTGACGGTCGCCTGCGCCCGTTGCCACGACCACAGATTCGATCCGATTCCCACCGCCGACTACTATGCGCTCGCTGGCGTGTTCGCTTCGACGGTGCAATCGCCACGCCCCTTGGCCGAAATTGATCCCGAGGCGGAGACGCGCTTCATGGTCGACACACAGCGCATCTTTTATCGCAGCTACGTGGCGAACCTGTTGCGCGACGATCCCGGTTCGAAAGTTGCCGAGGCTCGCGAAAAAGTTGTGCGCTTTACCGCCGAGATGGAACGCTTCAAGGAGGAAAACGCCGCGCTGCGCGAGTCGCACCCGGAGTTGTTTACCTACCTGACTCGCCTGGCGAAGCGCCCCAATCCCTATCCGGACGAGGCGCAGCCTGAGAATCCCGAGGCGGTGGAAGCGCCGCGCGAACGGCGCGGTCGCCGGGGAGGATCGACGGAACCGCTGTTCCACGCGGTATACGACGCTGGCTTTTGCATCGACGGCACGGACCCTGACCTCACGATGTTGGAGATTCGGCCCGGCGAGCCGCGTGACTTGCGCGTGTTGCCCGGCGGGATAGTCGCCAAGCCCGGCGCGCTGGCGCCGCGGGGCTTCTTGTCCGTGGTCGCGGAAGGCGACCCCAAGTTTCAAACCGGTTCCGGTAGTCGCGAGTTGGCCGAGCGCATCTTCACGGCCGCCGCGCCCGTTAGGCAGCGGCAAGTGGCGCAGCTTTGTTCAGCACCTTACGGCGCCGCAGCACGCGGACATCCGGTTCGGAGAAATCCACCTGTAAGTTGCGCCTGGCGTCCTTCAGCAGTGCGAGAATATTGGAAATTAGCTGCTCGCCTTTGATGCGACCCTCGCAGATGTCCTCAATGAGTTCCTGACGCAGCTTTAACAGACGGTCGTCCAGGTGCTTCATGAATTCGTGCGAGGGGATTGGAGAAGATGAATCCAATTCTGCGCTGAGTGCCAGCTGTTCCACCGTGCGGATCTCAGCATAGTAGTCCGACGGCTGGCGTGCCTTACGTCGCCACACGAGACTGTAAAGGGACAAGGCCCCGGCGCTAAATGCGCCAAAAATGCTCAGCCCACTGCTGAGCCACTCCATGGCCGCCTTGATGGCGAGCGGCTTGTCGCGGTCCAAATAAGCAAGGGCGGCCGGGTGGATGGCGTAGGGAGTCACGATGTCTCGCGGTGACTTTGAATCAATCCGATGGGCAAGTTCCCCCTCCAACAGAGTCTTCATCAACGGTTGCACGGCACGAGCTGGTAGATCTTTGCGGGCGACGACCAGCAGTCGAACACCAACGGTTTCACAGTCATTCTCAGGCAGGCCGCGGTTCGCGAAATAACAGTGCGACGGAACGACGGTGCGTTGCAGGAATTCCCGCTGCACGACCGTAATACTGGAGCTACTGTCTTGGAGATTGTCCAGGAGAAACGCTCTTGTCGCCGGAAGTGGAGCGATTTGATAGTCGGCCGCTTCAACGAGTTGCTGTACGACGGGAGATGGCAAAGAGGCCAACACAATCAGGCAGTCTGGCAACTCTGCGATCAGCGATTCCTTTGCCGAGCCATTCGCTTGCAGGATGTCAGCACATTTTTTGAGCAGGTGGTCCTTGCCGTACTCCGTGGGGACGACGTCGCCCGGCTGCGACATTGACGGGAGTTTCAGCCTTGCGAACGCCAGAAACTCTCTGGCCAACAGCCATTCAGTGCTGCCCCTCTCGCCGAGGTTGACCCGCCGGCCACGAATTGCTTCGCGAATCGCGCCGTGGTCGGCCATGTCCTTGCGGACGAGCAGGTGGACGGCCTCCAACTCCATGGCGCCGAGGACCACAATGTCGTCGTCGTTCGGCACAACGACGCCATTGCTAACGATCGCTGCATCCAGTTGGCCGCCCTTCAAGAGCCTTAGGCTCTCCTCCGACCCGGCGTTTGGCAACAGCTCGACCGTCAATTCGTTTTGCGCGGCCTGCTCGCTCATGTAGACTGCCACAGCATGGCGCCGCGTGGCTTCGGGTCCAGCACTCATGCGGAGTGCGGGAGGCCTCTGGTCACTCAGCAAGGGCATTGCCAACGACAGGCTAAGTAACCCGAACCCGACGCTGCAAAACACGGCGAGTTTTCGCTCCACCGCCCGGCGGATAATCCTAATGCCCACCACGGTAATTCTCGCGTTAGGGGACCGTCTGACCGAAGGGCACTCAACACCGGGGGTGGAATAGCGAAAATTGGGAAGCTCGTCGAGAGCAATGAGTGGGCGAACGTCCGTCTAAGACCACGCCAGCGTTTGCAAGGGTTTGGCGGTAAGCGAATTTCGTCAATAGGAGGGTTGGCGGGTTTTGGGTCGCGATTTCCGCCTGACAAACGTCTTCGGCGAAGTGAAACACGACCTGTTCGCGTGAGCTCGTGTCATTCACTTGCTCTCCTCGCCGTGGCATTCGTGGCGGCGTCCGCAGGCGGAACCTGGCTACGCACGCTAACTCCCGAACCGGCGGGGACTCTTGTCCTCTGACTTGCCGACAAGGCACAATGGTGTTTCGCCGTACACGTCTCTTGTCAGCGAGCTGAGCATGCAGATTCGCTGTCCGCACTGCCACTATCCGATCGAACTGGCCGTGGACCATCTCTTGGACGATTTGGTCTGCCCCTCATGCGGCAGCGACATCACGCTGATCAGCAAAGATGCCACCGTGGCGAACGAGCCGGCGATCACGGATTCCGCCCGGCCGGCCACGCCGCGCAAACTGGCGCACTTCGAGTTGCTCGAACGCGTCGGCATCGGCGGCTTTGGCGCGGTTTGGAGATCGCGCGATACGCTGCTCGATCGCACCGTGGCCGTCAAAGTGCCACGTCGCGGGCGATTGAATAGCACTGAGGCCGAGTACTTTCTCCGCGACGCACGGGCCGCGGCGCAATTGCGGCATCCAAATATCGTCAGCGTTTACGAAGTTGGCCGCGAGGGCGATACGTTTTTTATCGCCAGCGAATTCATTGACGGCGCCATGCTTCAGGAGTGGGCCAAGACCCGCCCGCTGACCGTTCGCGAAGCGGCGGCATTGATCGCGCAGATCGCCGACGCGGTTCAACACGCCCACGAGCGCGGCGTCGTGCATCGCGACCTGAAGCCCAGCAACATCCTGATGGATCGCGACGGCCAGCCGCATATCACCGATTTTGGGCTGGCCAAACGCGAGACCGGTGAAGTCACGATGACCCTCGATGGGCAGATTCTCGGCACGCCGGCCTACATGAGTCCCGAACAGGCGCGCGGCAAGGCCCATGAGGCCGACGCCCGGAGCGATTTGTATTCCCTGGGAGTGATCCTTTTCGAGTTGCTGACGCGCGAGCTGCCGTTTCGCGGCGAAAAGCGGATGTTGATTCTGCAAATCCTCAGCGAAGAACCGCCGAGTCCGCGCAAGCTCAACAGTCGTATTCCGAAAGACCTGGCGACGATCTGTTTGAAGTGCCTGGAGAAAGAACCGTCCAAACGTTACGCCAGTGCGCGCGAGTTGGCCGAGGAACTGCGCCGCCAGGTGGCCGGCGAACCGATTCGTGCGCGGCCCATTGGTTCACTGACGCGCGGCTGGCGCTGGTGCCGTCGCAAACCCTTGGTGGCGGGACTCGGTGCGGCCGTCGTGGCGCTGCTAGCGAGCACGGCGATCGTGTCGTCGATCTCGGCCTGGCGCATTGCGCAGGCGCGCGACGACGAAGCGTTTGCTCGTCGACGCGCGGAAGCTGCCGAACGGACAGCCCGCGACGAAGCCGCCCGAGCTAATCTGCAAGCCGAAGTCGCCGAGCGTGTCGCGGGAGTGCTGGCGGGCATGTATCAAGGAGCCGACCCGATCGGACTCTCGGGTTACTCGCTCGGAACCGAAGCCCAGGTGGACGCCAACACCAAGGCCGTGGAGATTCTCGACGCCGGCGCCAAGCAGGTGCTCGCCGATACGGTGACCTTGGAGGGGGAGCTTGCGAAAGTCACGGGCGCCAGTCTGCCGGAAAAGCTGAAGATTCAGGCCGCGGTTCAGTCGATGTTGATGGACCGCATCGGCAATGCGTACACCAGCTACATGCGATTCGACGACGCCGAACCGCTGTTGACCAAGGCGCTGCAACTGCGCCGCCGCACGGCCGGCGACCGCCATCTCACCGTGGCGGAGAGTCTGCACAGCCTGGCCATCTTTCAGTTCTTCGCCGGAGACTTTGACGCGGCCGAACGTCATGCCACGGAAGCGCTCGAAATCCGGCGCGCTACGTTGGGTGAGCGCCATCTCGACGTGGCGCTCAGTGAGTTTATTCTCGCCTGGGTCATCAATTTCAACCAAGGCAATCGCCAGGTCGAGGCCGAAAAGCTGCTGCACTCGGCGATCGAAACGCGCGTCGCATTCCATGGCGCCCAACATCGCGATATCGCTTACGCGCGATTCGGGCTGGCCGTGGTGCTCATTAAGACCAACCGACTCGCGGAAGCGACCAAAGAGTTGCTGGCCGCCGCCACGGCGATCGCCGCCAATCCAGGCGACCGTCGCCTGGGCGAGGCGATCGGCGAATATGGCCGGAGCCATCTAGCCAGGTCGTTCGGCGACGCCAAAGGTTTCGAGCAGGCCAATCAAAAGGCGATCGCCAAAGTCGCGGAGGTCTTTGGGGATCGTCACCCGATTGTCAGCTACCTGAAGCGCGAAGCGGCCGACGACCTGGCAAAAAACGGCGACGCCTTCGCGGCGGAGCAACTTTACCGAGAATCGCTGACGTCCGATCAGCAAGCGTTGGGACGCCGTCCCTTCGTCGGCCAGTCGACCGCGGCGTTCGCCAAGTTCTTGATGCATCAAGGCCGGTTCGACGAAGCCGAACCGGTGTTCGTCGAGGCGCTCGAGATCCTGTCGTCCACGCTCGGCCCGGACAGCGGCCAGGTGGCCGCGAATCTCAACGAGGCCGCCAACAACGATCAATGCCGCGGCGACTATGTGACCGGGAAGCGCCGTTGCTTGGAAGCCGCGCGCATCTTCGAGAGCTCACGCCCCGAAGTGCGTCAGGCCTATTTGCCGTGGGTCTGGTATACGCTGTCACGCATCGCAATTGCTTCGGGCGACGCGGCGAGCTATCGGCGGGCCTGCGAAGGCTTGATTCTGTTGCACCAAAAGGACAGCACGCCGGCGTTTGCGAAGTCGATCACGTATACCTGTGGCGTAGGGACAGGCGGATTGGAGCATGCCGAGGAGGTCGTGCGGCTGGGGCGAATTGCCGCCGCCGGGCTGCCCGAAACGCCCTGGGCGCAACAAGACCTGGGCATGGTTTGTTATCGCGCGGGGCGGCTGGAAGAGGCGGAGCGGGAGTTGACGGCCTCCCTGACGCGGCAAGGTTCGCAACCGCATTTTCTCGCCCAGGCATTTCTGGCGATGGCCTGCCAAGACATGAATCGACACGACGAGGCGCTGCGCTGGCTGGAACAGGCGGAAGCCTGGCACGCGGCGCGGATGGAACAGAAGTCGCGCGAAGATCAGGAGTCTGCCGCGGCCCGCTCCGCCAGCGCGACGATCAACGCTGGCGCCTCGCGACCGAGGTATCGCCCGCCCGATCCATTTAGAACGTGGGACGAGACCGTGCTTTTCGGATGCATACTGCAAGAGGCGCGAAATCGCATTTGCGGCGAAGCACCGGCGGACGAGGCGAATTGAGCCCATTCCTCCCTGTCGAGTCGCCGTCTTCGCCTCCCACCGTCGGCGACTTTTTAGGACACGTTTCCGCAAGATTCATCTCCCCCTCGCAATTCCTTTTGCGGCACTCGCGCTGCTTCCGTGGGGCACACCGGGGCGACTCTATGCCATTCACTCGACGACCATCTCGCTTGATTCAGGCCATCAGAGCGATGGTGCCGAATTCAAGTAACCGTCCGGCGAACTACAGGTGGTCATGCGGGGCGGTTGGTGGGGAGGTGGGCGTTGGGGTGAGCTTGGCGCCAGTGGTTGGGGAGGAGCTCGGTGACGTGCGGCGCGGCGGACTGTGCATCGCTGAGCGCGGGCAGGCGAGCGAGCACGTCGCGGAGCCAGGCGAAGGGTTCGACGTGGTTGGCTTTGGCGCTGGCGATCATCGTGAACAGCACCGCGGCGGTGCGTCCGCCGTGGTCGTTGCCGGCGAAGAGCCAATTCTTGCGACCGATGGCCGCGGGGCGGCTGGCGCGGCGCACTGCGTGCGACGGCGCTCCAGTTCACGCCGCCACCAGTGAATTCCGTGCTCCGAAAAGCCTTCGCGACGGCAAAACACACGAATCGTCAGCCCGCTCGCGCGCTGCCGACGAACCGCCTCCCGCCAAAATCGCTCCTTCGCCCCATCACGAACTCGCCGCCCCAGGACCGGTCCTCTCCACGAGAAGCGACTCCGGTCCAAACTACCACACGCCACAAGATGTGCTTCGCCGGACGGTTACGAGTCGACGAACGAATAAGTTCAGTTGCCCGCCCTCAAGCTTGAGGGCTGATGCGAAGTATAACCACTGCGAAGAAGAAACGCCAAAGCGGCCGGTGGCTCGTCGGGCCCCGTTCACCACGTTGTTACGCCGCGTTGGTCAAGTGTTGATTTCTTCAGTCACGATTCCGCCGAAGCATTCAATCAAAGCACGCATGCAGCCCGTGCCGCCGTAAGGATACGCGAGGGCCTCAAACTGCAGTGCCCCAGTGTTGTCTGACGTGTGAATTACGCGCAATAAATTGTATTCACCATTGCGGAACGCGTCGATCATTGATTCAAAATCCCACGGCGTCTTTAGCGTCGGATCTGTGAAACGCTTCTCCACAGGCGTTGCCTGCCAACGTCGAGTCCAGTCGGCCAGTTCTTCAGGAGTTGGGTACCAAAAGTGTGATAGAGCGTCGTCGTCGAAATAGGATCGCCACAAGTTGTCGTTAGCGTCGATTGTGTCAGCCTTCTTGGCATCCCGGAGTGCGTTGAATGCCCGCTGGAGCAGCCCGAAGCGGCTTGGATCAGCAAATGTAAAGATGACCCTTGATTCGACCATTAGCTATTTCGCCAAGAATGAAAGCGATTACTTAATGTTAGGACGTCTCTGCCAAGCGCATGCGGACAGCAAAGGTGCGGCCCGACGGACAGGCAGTCAACGCAACCTCAAGTGTAGCGGCTGACTGCTTCGCTGGAACCTCGTTTACTGCGTGATAGCCCGCTCGTCGTGCCGACGAGCCAGGTTGTCCTGAGGTTGCAAACGGCGTGTTCTGGGAAGGATTTCCGAGCTTTCCTTTTACGAATTTGCAGGCCTCCGGGAAATAAGTAAGTAGGTGGGCAATTGACTCGCCATGTCGAAATCCCTATTAGGAGTCCGGCAAATGCGAATCGGACTGACCCTGAACGAGTTTGACAAGTTGCGGCTCAAGCCGTCAGCGATCGCGGATCAGGCGTTTCACAAGGCGGCGGCGATGGAGCGAGCCGAGCTGTTCCCCATGAACGCCAACATGGCGGCAAGCCATCTTCGCACAAGGGGTTACGACTGCCACCCAGTAAGGCTGGAATTGCTCGTCCAAAACGGCGTCGTGAAGCTCGCACGGGAGGACAGTTGGAACCAGGCGGAAGTCGATCGAGCGGCGGAGCACTTCGAGGACGCCCCGCGCCGATTGCGAGGCTTGCGGCGTGAAGACGATTCAAGTTTCTTGGGCCGGCAAGCATTCGCGATTCACGCTGCTGTTCGAGGCCTTTGCGGTTTCGGTGATTCAGGCGTGCGGGAACGTGAAAAACGCGGCGACGTTGCTTGGCCTCGATGGGGACAGCGTGCATGCCATGATGGAGCGCGCCGTCCAACGAGGCCTGGAACGTCGTGCGCTGGAGAAGCTTGACTATCTGGGCATCGATGAAAAGAGTTTTCGTCGTGGGCACAGCTACGTGACGTTGCTGGTCGATCTGACCGGCAGCCGCGTCTTGGAAGTGGTCGAGGATCGCACGGAAGAGGCGGCCCATGCCCTGTGGCAAGTCCTTTCGCCGCCGCAGAAAGAGCCGGTCGAGGCGGTGGCCACCGACATGTGGCCGGCGTTTGACCACTCGATCGAGAGCAACGCCGCGCAGGCCGAGATCGTGCATGATCGCTTTCACATCAGCAAACATCTCAATGAAGCGGTCGATAAGGTGCGTCGCCAGGAGAACAAAGCTTTGGCGAAAGCGGATGACGATCGTCTCAAGGGCACGAAACAACTGTGGCTGTTCAACCCCGAAAACATGAGCGAAGATCGCTGGATCGAATTTGAGACGCTGAAGGATCAAGAGCTGAAAACCTCGCGGGCCTGGGCGATCAAGGAACCGTTTCGTTGGTTGTGGGAATATCGTTATGCGGGCAAGGCCCGCAAGTTCTGTTCGCGGTGGTACGGTTGGGCCGCTCGCAGTCAACTGAAACCGATCATCGCCGTCGCTAAGATACTTAAACGGCATCTGGAAAACATTCTCACGTACTTCCGACACGGCATCACGAATGCCATGACCGACGGCTTCAACAGCCGTATGCAGTCCATCAAATCCCACGCCAGAGGCTTCCGAAGCTTCCCAAACTTCCGCACCAGAATCCTCCTCTACTACGGAACACTCGAACACCTACCCTGCGAAACTACCCACTAAGATTCCGGAAGAACCATTTGCTAAGAGCTCGCTCTGCTCGTGGAAGACTTTGACGTCCAACTCGCCTTGAAGAATCAATGTCGGTGGAGCGTCGACATTGACCTGGAGCGCGCCGCTAGCGCTGTCGAACGCGGCCCTCGCGGTCCGGATCGCTGCCCAAAAACCATTCCAAGTTCAGGCGATGATCGATGTTCCCGGGCTGCATCGCAACTTCCCACGTGCGACGAAAGTCGGTGGGCGGATAGATCGCAATGACGCCGCGAATCGTGGGGTTATGCTTCCCATACGCCGTTGCTGTCGCCACCTGCCCCCCGCCGATCGGCCGACCAGGACAAACTGCTCCCGATCGATTCCCAATTCCGTCGCAT
>JALHLM010000011.1:19510-28488 GCA_022844585.1 Pirellulales bacterium
GTCCTCGCGCTGGGCCGGCCACTTGTGCTCGGGGCAGAGTCGGTAATCGATCGACGCAACGGCATAGCCTTGGCGAGCGAGCCAATCGCTTAACTCGCGTCGCGTTCCATAGTCCATTCGGTTCCCACCGACCCAACTGCCGCCACGCACCGCCTTCGCGTTAGTTCGGATTAGAATGCGTATTAGGCACTCGGAGTCGCGTAAGTTGTCCGGCGCTTCCTGCCACGACGACATCGCCGTCAGGCGCCATGGCGATGGCGTATGCGACTCCGTCGATCGCTTTTGCCTCGCGGAGGAGCTCGGCATCCTCGGCACGTACACTGCGGACACGGCCGTCCCAGCAGGCGATGTGGATGACTTCGCCGTTCGCGGACCAGACGGCGGCCGTGGGACGAGAGTCAAGGCGCGCGAGGCGCACCATGCGTCCGATGTTCGGCTGCCAGAAGCGGACGGTGCGGTCCGCCCCGATGGTCGCCAAGAGCCTCTGCATCGCGTCCGACGGAGGCTGGACGATGATTGCTTGAACGGCGTCCGTGTGTTGGTTGAGCGACCGCTGGGTAGCGGCGGTCACCGTGTTCCAAAGCAGAATCGTGCTATCCACGCCGGCGGTCAGCGCCGTGTCTTGCGATAGCCATGCGGCGGACAAGACGGCGCGCGTATGGCCTAATAGTTCGCAACGAGGCTTGAGAGTGTCGGCGTTGATGATCGCGGCGTACCCCTGCCCCCCAGTAACAAGGAGTTCGCTGCCGCCGGGCCGCCAGCGTGCGGCGTACAGGACATCCTCGCCAAGGACCGCACGACCGATACGCACACGCGTCGACCAGTCGATCAATTCAATTTCGCCGCTTTCGCTGGGCGCGCCGCCAGCCACAGCAAGCATCGCGCCGTCCGGCGAAAAGGCGACGTCGTGAACATTCGCGAGTTCCGTCGGCAGCGCCCCGGCACGTTCGAGCGACGGCCAGGCGCGCAGTTCCAATCCCTGCTGAGAGCCGACAACGAGGATGTTTTCGTTTGGAGCGAAGGCGATCGCCGTGATCGGTGGCTCCGCTCGCGCTGCCGCCGCGCAGATCGCTAGAAACAGTGCGGCAATGTGCTGTGGAGCTGTCATCCAAGAAGTTCCTGAATCGCCTCGCCGCCTTGATTGATTCTTACCGGACGGCCGTCCGGAGTGTGAAGCTCACTGTCCGGATCGATGCCCAGCAACACGTAAATCGTGCGTGCGAGGTCCGCAGGCGTGATCGGCCGTTCCGCCGGGCTTTCGCCGGTGCGATCGCTGGCGCCGACGACCTGCCCGCCCGGAATCCCTGCGCCGGCGAGCGCCATACTGAAAACACGAGGCCAATGATCCCGACCGCCGCCGGAGTTAAGCTTAGGCGTGCGGCCAAATTCTCCCATGGCAATGACCAGCGTTTCGTCCAGCAGCCCGCGCTCATCGAGGTCCGTCACCAGCGCCGCGAACGCCTGGTCGAACGTGGGAATCAATCCGACGCCGACTCTTGCACCGGCGTAACCTTCTTTGAGCCGCACGACGAGGTTGTCGTGAGTGTCCCAGCCTGGGTTGAAGACCGTAACGAACGGAACGCCGCGTTCCACCAAGCGCCGCGCCAGGAGACAACTTTGACCAAGGGTGCGCGGACCGTACTGCGCCCGTACCGCTTCCGTCTCCTCTTGTAAATGGAAGGCTCGTTTCGCAGACGGCGAGGTCACGAGTTGATAGGCTTGTTCCAAGACAGGATCCAAGTCAGCGGAACTGGCCTGCGATTCAACGCGGGCCTGCAATCGATCCAACTGTGCGACGAACTCTCGGCGTCGATCCATTCGTTCGCCATCGACGCCGGGATAGAAGTCGAGGTCTTCCACGCGAAAATCCGCGTCGGCGGGATCCCCACCCGTGTTGAAGGGGCGGTGGCGGGCGTTCAAGAATCCGGCCCCCATCGGAGCAGACGCGCTCGGAATGGCGATGTTCGCCGGCAACTCATGCGCGGCGGCGCGATCGTTCGACAACACAGCGCCGTAACTGGGATACGTCAGCGCCGGCGAAGGTTTGTAGCCAGTCAGGAGGTATTCGTTTGCCAGCCCATGCTCGCCGAGGGGAGAGGTCATCGAGCGAATGACGGTGATTCGATCGGCGATCCGCGCTGTGGCAGGCAGAAGTTCGCTGACACGCAAGCCCGGCGCCGCGGTAGCGATCGACGCAAAGGGCCCGCGCACTTCGCGCGGCGCATCAGGTTTGACGTCGAACGTCTCCAGATGACTGGGACCACCGTCGAGCCAGAGCAGAATGCAGGATTTCGCGCGTGGGCGCGATTGGCCTGCCATGGCCCGGCCGCGTAGCAACGCTGGGATCAAGCCCCAGCCCGCGAGCGCGCCAGCACGCAATAGTGCGCGACGATTCACTCCGTCACAGCGCCGCATGTTGTTTCCCATCGCCCAAGGTCGCCTTGTTAATGGTTCGTGGTGAATTCACGACTGCTCAAGAGACTCCAGACGAAATCTTCGCAAACCGCCGTGCGCTCGGCAGAATGGTTAACAGGCAGCGCAGGCATCCAATACTCGCGCTCCGCCACGCTCGGCAACCTGCCACATGCCCGGACATAGAACTCTTCGATGATCGCCTCGTTCGAAGCGCCGGCACGGATGCGCTCATGCAGCGCCCCGTCATCGCCCGCGAGCTTGGCGTTCAACAAGCGGCCGTTCAACAGATGCAGTCGTGCAGGCAGCCCGCCGCCGCTCGCGTTGCTTCCACAAACCTCCTGCTGGGAGCACTTGCCCAATGCCGTGAGCGAAGGTGCTGTCGTGCCTGGGGGAATCGCGATCGACCGCGTACCGGGCGGAATGCCGGGAGTTCGTTCCGGGACGCCGGTCACGTCCACGATGGCATCCACGAGCAGTTCTGGTTCCAACGGGCGTGCCAACGCGTGCGAGTAATAGCGATCATCGAACGCATTCTTTTCCGTCGCCGCGCCGCGCTGGTAGGCGTCGCTGAGCGCGAGGAGTCGCAACGTGTGACGCAAGCGATAGCCGTGGGCGGCGAAATCGCTCGCTAAGCGACTCAGCAGTTCAGGATGGGTGGCGGGATTCGTCGCGCGCAGATCGTCAACGGGCTCGATGAGTCCACGTCCAAACATCGCGGCCCAAAGTCGATTCGCCATGGCCCTGGCGAAGTAAGGATTCTCCGGCGCGGTCATCCAATCGGCGAACGCCACGCGACCATCTGATTGCGGATCGAGGTCCGCGAAGCCGGGAATCCGTGGCCTCGCCGGTTCGGCCGTCCTTGGATTGGTCACCGCGCCGCGGGCTTGAATCCTCACGATCTGTCCGCGATCCAACCGCGCGAAGATGCCCGCCAGTCCGTGGTAATCGTCCTGGGTCCATTGGTCGAGCGGATGACGATGGCAATTCGCACATTGCAGCCGCACGCCGAGGAAGGCGCGGCTGACGAGCTCCGCCTGACCGCGCGCATCGCCCGCCGTGCGCGCAAAGTTCGCAGGACCGACCGTGTGGCTGTCGCCGACGGCGAGAACCAGTTGACGCGCCGTGTCGTTCCAGGATGCATCGGCGCGAAGTTGCTCGGCGATCCAGGCTCGATATGTCGTGTACGCCTCCGGCTCGTTGGGGAAAGTACGCGCGCCAAGCCAACCGCAGAGTCGAAACGTCCAATACTCGACGAAGGCATCGCTCTCCAGTAGCCGATCGACGGCAACCATACGCTTTTCAGGCGCTGCGTCGGCCAGGAAGGCGCGCACCGTTTCGACCTCGGGCAAGCGCCCGGTGAGGTCGAGCGTCACCCGCCGCAGAAAGCCGGCGTCATCAACGCGTGGCGATGGCGTGATGCGCAGCTCCTTCAAGAGACGGAGGACATCCTCGTCAATCCAATTGCTTCCCGGATCCGCATGAACGAGCGATTCGACGTCTTGATACGGCAGCGTCAAACTGAGCGGCACGATGCACTCTAGATAACGCGCGATGATCACGTGCTTTCCCGGGCGAAGCAATCTCGCCTGCGCGGACTTGGCATCCATTTCAACCGAGCCAGGATCGTTCGAGGTGAACACCGTCCAGTCCGTGACATTTTCATGGCTGCCATCGGAAAAAGTGGCTTCCGCGCGTAGCGCCACTTCCGCTCCAACCGCGGCAACTCGCACCGTGGTGGGCTCAACGTGAAACTCCACGAGGTGGCGCGCGTCGTAACGGGGCGCTCCTTGGCGAATCCACTGCAGAATCCGCTCGGCGCCTGCGCCGTCGGGTTCCAGCGCCATTTCTCCGCCGTGGCTCAACTGACCGGTGGGCTTGGCGATGAGCAGGCTTGCTTCCGGTCGCACGTAGTTGATGCGCCGCCCTTCGAATTCCTGTACGATCGTGGCATAATCCGTCGCGGGATCCGCGCCGAACAGCGACAGGCGAAAATCCCCGCGTCCCGCCGCTGCGCCGTGGCAAGCGCCGGCGTTGCAACCGGCTTTCGTGAACACCGGAATGATTTCGGTGTCGAAGTCGACCGCTCGCTCGGGCGGAGCGCCGATGGCCATGCTGAGCAACAGCGCCAGCGCGTTCATGGCTGCCGCTCGCTCGATTGCGGCGCGCCGTATTCCTTCGCCCACTTTTCCAAATAGCGCTGCGCCGCTGGCGTGCCGTAGTTGGAGAGTTTGCCGGCGCTGATGATGGTATTCGCGATGCGGCCCACTTCCCGGCGGGCGGCCTCGTCGTCGGCGACGTATTCGTCCAGCGCTTTCGCAGCGCGATCCACTTCCTCTTCGCTCGAGTCGCGTTGAATGACTGGCCGCAGCAAGCCGCGCAGCTTGTCCATATCCGCGCCTCCGGCCGGAGGCCGCATGGCGCCCGCGCCGAGCAGCTTCTCGAGCAGCGGCGCCGTACCGCCGGCAACTCGCACCACTTCGTCCAGAATCTTCGGCAGGTCCGCCTGTAAGCTCGGTTGCACGAGGGCGAAGTTCGCGGTCACCTTCCCTTCGTTGCCGACAAGAATCGTCAGCGTCACGTTTCGATTCAGACCGTAAGCGCCTGGACCTTCTTCGCCATCGATCGAAATCCCCACGCGGGCGTCCGGCGCCAGAGCGTGCCGGATGCGCTTCAACGTATTCTCGGCTTCGGTGGCGTCGGCATCGAGCCAGACGATGCCGGTCGTAAGCCCGTCTTGCGCGCGGCTTGACGTGTAGGAGGTCAACGTGCGCGTCAAGGCGATCGAAGGCCGGTTGACGTCATGCACAAAGACCAGCACGATCGGCTTTCCGGCCGCTTCGGCGACGAAGTCGAACTCCTTGCCGGCGTCGTCGTCGAACACGCCGCGCACCATGAACGGCGCGAGCGCCTCGCCCGCCTGTGGCCCGGAATAGACGCGCTCTTCCGTGGACTCCGCATTCGCCGGCGCGGCCTCCGACTGGTCAGCAGGCGGCTGACGCTGGAGCGCATTATCCAATCGGCGTCTCAAACGCTCGAAACGATCTTCCGGCACCAGCTTTCGCAACTCGACCTGCAGATGGCGATAGTTCGCCAACAGATCGCCCTGCAGCGTAACAATTTCCTTCTCAAGGCGATCGATCGTCCCCACGTCGAGCGTATAACTCGCGTACGCGGCGGCGAGCTCCGTTTGGCGATCGAGCAACGCCTGCTTTAACCGCGCCGCATCGGATTGCGATTGCTTGGCCAGTTCCGCGACTGCTGATCGCTGCCCGTCGCTCAGCGGAGTTGGCTCCGCCGCCAGCGCCGCGGCCACCACCAGTGCCACGACAAGTGGGTTTCCCATTAGTGTGTTTCCTGCGCCAAGTGTTGCAGCGATTCCGCGTAAGCGGCCTGTTGTTGATTCAATATGTCGAACGATTCCACGGGCGGCGGCGCGAACAACGCCGCCAATTCTCTCGCTTCCGCTCGCGAGAAGGCGACTTCGCGCGGCATGGCGGAGGGCGTTTCGCGCTGAAACGCCCACCAGCCGACTGCCCCTGCCGCGAGTAAGGTCATGGTCGCCGTCATGGTCCGCGCGACGTTCGCGCGGCGCAAACGCCGTCGAACCACCGAGGTTAAATCCCGGCAGGCGGGCATCGGCGCGGCCTGCAACGCGCTTCGCAGCCAGCGGTCTTCGTCGTCAATCGGCGCCACTGTTCCACCCATGTTCCTGCAATGTTTCACGCAACCGCTTCCGGGCGCGGAACAGTCGCATCTTCAGCGTGTCGGTTTTGATGCCCAGGATCGACTCAATGTCCGCCAGCGGCAATTCCTCGTAGTAGTACAACTGCACAAGCGCCCGGTCCTCCGGGGACAATTCGCTGAGCGCCAGCGCGACAACCTCGGTTTGGAGCGCCGCCTGATCGCGCCGTTCGGCCAGTTGGCTGGGATTCGTTCCATCAGCGTTCTCTTCCCGCGCAAGCCAACGCATCCGTCGCCACCAGCGTCGCCGGCCGCGCAGCAAATCAAGCGTCGTTCGCGTGGTAAGTTGGTAAATCCAGGTGCTGGCAGTCGCATCGCCGCGCCATTGCCCCGACTTTCGCCAGACCTTGGTAAACACTTCCACGGCGACCTCTTCCGCCAGTGAAGCGTTTCCCGTCATGCGCCAAGCGAGTCGCATCACCGGTTGCTGGAAATGTGCGACCAGCCGCTCGAGCGCAGCCGCGTCCCCTCGCTGACAGTCCCGTAGCGCCTGGTCGCAGTCAAATTCCGCCACGCGGCATCCTGTCCCTGTTGCATTGCCCAGTTTGACGCCACACGTCGCCCGCCGGTAACCGGATTTCGCGGTGAGATCTCCGAAACGCCGGCGGTCAAGGCCAGGTAGCGATTGTATCCGCTTGCCGCGAGCATCCCATCTAGCCAGCGACGCGGGTCAGATTCGCGGAGAATTTAAGCGTCATTTTGTGGGTGGCGATCTTGATTTGCGTGAGGGGTTAGGCCGAAAATGCAAATTCCGAATGGAAACAGCGGTAACGGAGAAAAGGCCATGCCACACTCGCGCTGGGTCGCGGCGTTCGCGGTATTTTCTTGCTTTCTGCAAGCGCCGGCGACGTCTCGTTCCGAAACGACGATGGCCCCGTTCACGCTGACGGCGCTCGATGGCACGTCCATTGCCGTGCCCTCTGCCATGGCTGACGACTTCACTGTCGTTTGTTTCCTGGGGACGGAGTGCCCCTTGGCTCGGCTCTATGCCCCGAGGCTGAACGAGTTGGCCGAAGCGTTTGCGCCCCGCAATGTCCGATTCGTAGGCATCGACAGTAATTGCCAGGACTCCGCCGAAGACCTGCAGGCGTTCCGGGACGAGTTTCAGCTTACCTTTCCGGTCGCCAAGGACGCGGAGAACGTCGTTGCGGACGCCTTTCGCGCCGAGCGGATGTCCGAGGTGTTCGTGCTCGACTCCGCCATGCTAGTACGCTATCACGGCCGCATTGACGATCGCTACCGCCCGGGCGTTTCACGGACCGTAACGAACGTCCGGGATGATCTGCGGATCGCGCTCGAGGAATTGCTCGCCGGCAAGCCGGTGAGCGTGCCGGAAACCGACGTGACGGGCTGCCTGATCGGCCGCGTCAAACACGAACAGTCGAACGCGAAGTATACGTATTGCCGTGACGTCGCGCGAATTCTCCAAAGAAACTGCGTGGAGTGTCACCAGGAGGGCGAGATTGGCCCCTTCGCGTTGACGGACTACGAGGAAATCGTCGGCTGGGCGGACATGATGGTGGAAGTTGTCGACAACGGTCGGATGCCCCCATGGCATGCGAGCCCAGAACATGGCGCATTCGCCAATGCACGGACGATGTCGGAAGCCGACAAGCAAGTCCTGCGCGATTGGGTGGCAACCGGAGCGCCCTACGGCGAGGCCGCGGAGTTGCCCGCCGCGCTCCCGCCGGCGAAGGCCTGGAATCTTGAGCGGGAGCCCGATCTCGTCGTGGCCATGCGCGACCGCCCCTTCGTCGTGCCGGCCGAAGGGACCGTGGAATATCAGTAATTCGTCGTCGACCCGAAACTGACCGAAGACAAGTGGATGACCGGCGCGCAGGTGATCCCCGGCAGCCGTGCCGTCGTCCACCATTGCATCGTCTTCGTACGACCGCCGGATGGCGAGGAGTTCCGTGGCGTGAGTTGGCTCGCCGCGTATGTTCCAGGTCAGCGCGCGACGATGTTGCCGCCGGGCCATGGCCGCCGCGTGCCAGCCGGTTCGCAGCTGGTCTTTCAAATGCATTACACGCCCAACGGACAAGAGCAGGAAGACCTGACACGCATTGGATTGTTGTTTGGGAACGAAGCGGAGATCACGCATGAAGTGTATTCGCAAATCGGCGTGGACCAGGAGTTCGAAATCCCGCCAGGTGACGCGAACTTCTCCGTAACGACCGGCCCGCGCCAGATGCCCGCGAACGGAACATTGCTCGCCGTGGCGCCACATATGCACGTCAGAGGAAAGTCGTTCCGACTCAAGTCTTATCACGACGACACGGAAACGGTCTTGCTGGACGTACCGCACTACGACTTCAACTGGCAGCACGTTTATGCGTTCGCAAAACCGTTGCCGATTGCGTCGTTGGGCAAGCTGGAGTTTTGCGCGACGTTCGACAACTCCGCAGGCAATCCGGTGAATCCCGATCCCCAACAGCACGTCTACTGGGGAGATCAAACCTGGGAGGAAATGGCGGTTGCGTTCTTTGAAGTGGCGGTTCCACGCAGCGCAGCGGAACCGACGCCAGCAACGGTGAATGATGCCGCGGCGCAGCGTCGTGAAAAGGCCGAGCAACAAGCGGATCGGTTCATGAAGAAGTTCGACGCAAACGGAGACGGTCTCGTCGATCGCCACGAACTTCCGTTGGCGACGGAACGCTTCGGCTATTGGTCGTTGGATCTGGACGGAAGCGCCGACGGCAGTTTGACGCGAGAAGAAATCCTTCGCGCCTTTTTGCAGCGGGACTTGTAAGCGACCGTTCCAAGCGTCATCCTTCCGCGCTATCCCAATACTTTTCATCGAGCAATCGTGGCGTACTCTTTCG
>JALHLM010000012.1 GCA_022844585.1 Pirellulales bacterium
CTGAACTTCATCTACAAAGACATGGTCCCCGAAGAAGACCTGGTCCCCACGCTGGTCACGCTGCTGGTCTACTTCAAACAAGACCGCCAAGAAACAGAAACCTTCGGCGACTTCTGCCACCGCAAGGGGCTGGAGGATTTGCTGGCTTGGAGTGCAAAGGTTTCGCCCGCGACAAAGCCCAATGAGGAAGCGACGGTCTAGGAGCAATCATATGTCGATCAAAATGGAACTTCCGATGCAACTCACCGCCGTCTTCGTTCAAGAGGCGGGCGGCTATGTGGCATTCGTCGAAGAACTTCCCGGCGCCAACACGCAAGGCGACACGCTGGAAGAAGCGCGAGAAAACCTCATCGAAGTGGTGCAACTCGTCCTGGAAGCGAATCGCGAGATTGCGGAGCGGAGTATTGTAGGTAAAGACGTTACTCGCGAACCTTTTTTATTGCGAACCGCATGAAGCGCCGCGACTTAATACGTCATCTTATTTCGCATGGTTGCGAGTTGTTGCGCGAAGGAGCGCGGCATACGATGTATTGGAATCCCGCGAATCGTTGCACGACGGCCATACCGCGCCATCGAGAGTTGCGCCCTACGCTGATTCGGAAGATATGCCAGGATTTAGGTGTTCCCGAGCCGTGAGCGATTCTGGAGATTAAGGGCGAGCTCAAGTTCGTGCGTCTTTTCATATCGCGTGTTGATCTAACTTCGATACTCGCCGACCTTGCGAGAAATGTTCTACCGAAAGGGCAATGGAAACGTCATATCCACGTCGAGGTCGTCCAAGTTCCCGTCGGCAATATCCACGCCAAGGTAACCGACTTCATTTGGCCGCGCTTGACTTGTCTCCAACCTCCGATGATGCCCGTCTACCGTTAGCTCAATGAAGACGATGGCCATTTGCTTCGGGTAAACCGTCGGCTCGGCCGTCGCTCCAGGTTGAATATCTCCGACATCCGTTCTGTCGCCGTCAACTTCCACGACGACGGATTGAAGCACGGTGTCGCCGGTGTTCCGGATGCGAACGCCGACGCCAAAGTCATGAAAGAAATAGAAGAGGACCAGAAGCACGGTTGCGACAAACGGAACGCCGACGACGAGTGCCAGCAACCACACAGCGAGCTTCTGCGAACGAGTCATTTCCGTCTCACAACCTCAATACGGATAACCCAAGCCCAGCGCGAACGCCAAGAGACTTTCAACCTGCCGTAAAGTATCATGAATAGGGCCTTGGGCATCGACGGGGCACCATTCAAAGTCGAATTGCACCATCCAAGCAGGCGGATCGGGATACGATTGCGGCCCTAGGTGGCCGCGAATCCAGAATCGTGGCCGAACCAATTCTCTTCGAACGCGCACCTCAAGCTTAAAGTGCTGGTAGCCCATCTCCAGGCTTTCCGTTTTTCCCTCACAGAGCAATCGTAGTCGCTCCGCCAGCCCTGTGAGACCGAGATAGTCCCAAAAGATCTCTTCAGCCGCGACACGACAGCCCGGCTCACCGCCTGAAAACCTTACGAGGTACTCTGTGAACTGATTCACATTGCCGAGTTCCATCGGAATCGCGCGGAGTTCCAACGTGACGGAATGGCCGTTGTTTCCACGAAACTCGATGACGTGTTCTGGCCGTGAGTTCCAGGGCTCCTCCGATTTTTCCATGGCTGCCAGTCCCTAGGTTTCATTGTTTCGCGCAGGCAGAATAGCGCCTGGGCACTGAGCGTTCGCCCAGGTGTCCGGACAAAAACATGGTGAGTTCTGACGTCGGCACCTATGCGAGGAGCATCAAAGTCAACCCTTGTCCGGGTAGAGCGTGAACCGAAGTGTTGCACGCGCCGCCGCCATTCGACCAAGTAATTCGGCCGTTAACCCTTGATTGAATGCCCACGGCTTGTCACCGCAATCGTAACCGATGTTGAACTCGCGCAACGTACACTGATCCCAAGATGCGCGCATCGGCTCGGGCAACTTTTCCAGTACGTCTAGCATGGCGGCGATATTGGGTTCCGGCTCGGAGTAGGTTTCATTCGTCTCGAACCGGGCGTACCAAAGCCCATCATCCATTCGCGTCACGTGCAAATCAAAAATGCCGCCGGCTTTCAATACGCTCGCCAATGGTCCAAGATCACCCGATGAAATGAGGTCCAGGTCCGTGTTCAGATACTCAATCGTATTGTCCATCTACTTCGCCGGCGATTCGGCCCATTGTGGAACAACAAGCAGTTCTGCGTCAACCTGAAATGGCGTCGTCTTCGCGGGGCTAAGGCGCAACGGAGCATAGGCACGCTCCGGCGTGGCGAGATACCCGAGCATTGCAGTCGTAGCTTCAATCTGTGCGGCAGCGTCCGCCTGCCCGTGTTCTCGCAGTTCGCGAGCCGTCCGCTGCAGGACCGCCACTCGCTCCGCACTTTTCATCTCCGCGAGCGCGTGCTGAGCAGTCAGCCGCGACAACTCGGCCCGTTCGAATTCCACGACGAGCGTGAGCATATCGATGTCGCCAAACGTGTGTTGCCGATAGAGTTCGCCGAGTGCGCTTTCTTCACGTTGGCGGCGCAGGTCAACGACTTCTTTCGCCAAATCGATCGCCGTTTCAATCTCGGACTTCGCGGCTTCAAGACGCGAAACGGTGCCGCTCTGCATCTTGTCGAACTGCTCCAGCATGTCCTTCCCGGCCGGATGGTCGCCCAACCGCTTCACCTGCAACTCGCGCTGTTCGCGCAAGGCGCTCGTCAATTCGTCAAACCTGGCCTGGTGCGATTTCAACCGCAACTTCAACATCTCCAACCGAGCCGCATGGGCCGCCTGATGCGACTGCTTGATCCTTACGAGCACCTCCTGCTGCGGATCAGGAGTCGGCGCTGAGTCGCCTTCATCATCCCGCACCAAAGTTGCCTCCGACCCAAGGAAGATCTCGTAAACCTCCGCAGGCGCTTCGAGCTGCGGGGATTCTTTGGGGGCAATGTCGTCAAAGGGCGGCAGGAATTCGGCGGCTTCCTGGGCCGACAGGGGGCGCGCAAAGGCGAGCACAACGACTACGGCGAATCGCAGTGACATGGGAAGCTCCTTGGGAGATCGCCACGGTATTCGTGACTAAATACCACGCCCGGAATGCCGTCGCAAGCATTTTCAGGCTTTCTCAGAATACGCCGACCGGCACAATGCGGTTCGCCCCAACGGCGAAAATACGGGCTCAACAACCCCGCGCCGAAAAGAACAAGCTGCAAGAAGGCAGTGCCGGCGAAATTGTGGTCCGTCGCGATATTTGTACGGTCTGAAAGCGAATTCACCTGCCGCCCAATAGGTGACGTGAGTGCGCGACCAACATTGTCATGACGACATTTTTAGCGAGAAATAGTTGCCAATACCTGCCGCCCGCCGAATTGTGCGATTGGGCGGTTCTGGCCAGAATACTTGGGTAACCCATGCCAGCACGGGTTCATTTGTGGTCGGTGTGCCTCGGCCGCCGTTACATGGGCATCGACCTGCTTTCTCTCACTAAGATATCCCCGCAGTTTGGTTGTCGGACGAGCAACTCCACGACTTCAAATTCAGTCGCGAAAAGCTCCATTCCACGATGTTGAAACCTTCGCGAGGCAGACGTGAACCGTCCGCGCTAGATGGACACCCACGAAGAAAGCATGCTGCGAATTGTCGAAGCGTATCGACAGGATCTCCAAGCGCGGCGTGCGCGAAGCGTTGACGACGTGATCGCTCAATATCCAGAGTTGGGGAGTGAGCTACGCCGGCGACTGCAGGCGCTTCAATCACAAAGCGCTGTTGTTGAGCCGCAGAGGACGGTCGCACGTCCGCCCGCGGACGATCTCACCCTGGACTGGGATCCCGCGGCCACGAACAACTCCGCGCCAGCTGCCGCAGAGCGCCACCGTTTCGACCCATGCGCACTGCCTGAGTCGGCGATTGGCGACTACCGCCTCGTGCGAGAATTGGGCCGGGGCGGCATGGGCGTTGTGTTCGAGGCCGAACATGTGTTGAGCGGCCGCCGGCTGGCACTGAAAATGTTGTCCCCCGATCTCCCACGCACGCCAGAGACCACGGAACGGTTCTTTAATGAGGCGAGCCTCGCCGCCACGTTGTCGCATCCCCACACAACATTCGTCTATGAAGTGGGTCAGCATGATGGACAACACTTCATCTGCATGGAACTGATGCCAGGTCGTACGCTCAAGGACGTCGTCGAAGCCGAAGGGGCATTGCCGGTAAATCGGGCCGTCGACTATCTCTTGGATGCCCTTGCTGGACTCCAAGCGGCTCACGAAGTCGGGATCGTGCATCGCGACGTGAAGCCGTCGAACTGCTTTCTAGATGACCATGGTCGAGTCAAGATTGGTGACTTCGGACTTTCCAAGTCGTTGGTCATAGCAGCAGATCTCACGCAGACCGGGAAGTTCTTGGGGACTCCGCAGTTTGCGGCGCCGGAGCAGTTCGGCCGTGGAAATGTCGACGGTCGCACCGACATTTTCGCGGCGGGCGCCACACTCTATTACTTGCTCTCCGGCGCGGCGCCATTCAAGGGGGACGCGGCCGCGGTCATCGCGCAGATTGTGGCTGACGACCCGCCGCCGCTGACACAGCTGAATGCCGCGGTGCCTCGATCGCTCAGCAAGATTGTCGCAAAAGCGCTCAGCAAGGAGCCGAGCCGCCGCTTCCGAAATGTGAGCGAATTTCGGCGGGCCCTGGCTCCTTTTTCGACGGAAGGTACGTCGCTGGCCGACGTAGGGCGCCGCGTTGCGGCGTTCTTCATCGATATCACACTCGTCAGCATCGTGACGTCCATCATCGTCGTCGTGTACGTAGTGGGCAGTATCATCGCGCAGACTGACGCAACTAACGTGGGCGACTATGTTTGGATGAGCGGTCTGACATGGTTGCTGTATTTCGCGATCTCGGAAGGGCGCTTCGGGCGATCCCTGGGCAAGTCGTGGCTCCACTTGCGGGTCGTCGATGCGTGTGGCGAGCCGCCCGGCATCTTACGCGCCTTGTTGCGCGCGATCATCGTACCGGGCCTCTCGTGGATGATGATTGACTTTCTGCAATGGAGTTTCGAAGCGAGGATGGAGAGCGGCGAACCGCTGAACGTCACCGCTTGGAACAGCGTGATTCTTTCCCAGGCATTCACATTGGCCAAAGGTGTGCTCTGCTTGCTGGTTTGCAGTTCGATGCGACGACGCAACGGGTTTCGTGGTCTGCATGAATTTGCGAGCGGCACGCGCGTCGTCCGGCAGTCTGCGCCGGAGCCCATCGAGCAGCTGTCGGCGGCGCCCTCCTGCGCTGCGGCGATCGTAGAAGACTTGCCTGCGTTCGTTGGCCCGTATCGCGTATCGGGGAAACTTGGAGCGCATGGGTCCACACAGGTATTGGCCGCGCGCGACGAGCAGCTTGGCCGGAAGGTGTGGCTCAATGTGCATCATTCGCCGATTGCTCAATCACGTGCGCGTCGCCACGTCGCGCGCTCGACGCGCCAACGTTGGCTGAGCGAGGGAACGCAAGGGGACTTGGTCTGGCAGGCGTATGAAGCAATCGAGGGCTCGCCACTTCCGGAAGTGGTCCGCTACGCGACGATTCCCTGGGGCGTGGCTCGGGAGGCGTGGGTGCAAACCGCCGACGAGTTGCAGGCGGCAGTTACCGACGGAACGCTCCCAGTCGGCTTGTCCGTCGGTCAGATCTGGGTGGATGCCAAAGGAAGTATCAAGGTTTCAGACTTCGCGCTGCTGCAGCGAACAACATGTGATGCGGCGTCATCATCGAACATGGCGAATGCTTCGTGTGCGTCCGAGCCAGATGCGATTGACAACGAGCGTCGGGCACTGCAACTGTTGTGTGACGTAGCGACCATTTTTACGGACGACGACGAGACGCCAGCGGAAGCACTCGATCTGCGATACGAGCTTGGCGGCGACGCGACGACACGACCGTCGTTGTCCGCGGTTCAGCAACGATTGCGTGGAGTCGTCGGCCGACCCTATCGGCTCCGCTGGGACGATCGATTGGGAATCCTGGCCATCTCCATCGGACTGGAAACGTTACTCTTGGGCGCCCCGTCACTGGTTGCCGGAAGTTTGTTGGCAAGCTACGACGCATCGCTCGGGTGGGCCGTGGGCCTCGCGAGCGCCGCCGGATTCACCGTGGCCGCAATGGGCGGTTACGTGTCGCGCGGCGGCTTGGCGTTTTGGCTCACCAGAATCCAGGTCTGTGACCGTGTCGGCCAGCCCGCATCGAGATGCAGGTGTGCCTGGCGAAATCTGGTGGCCTGGTCGTTACTCATCGTGCTCCAGGCCCTCCTGGGAAAATGGACCATCGACGTCGCGAGGGTGACGGACGAGGAGCTTGGCATCGAGTTCGCCGTGTTGGGACTCTATCAACTCGTTCTGCTGTTGGTGCTGATAATCGGTCTGTTCTATGCTGTCGTTCAACCCAGGCGGGGCCTGCAGGATTTGGCTGCCGGCACTCGCTTGGTCAGGCGCTCCGAGTGACTCAGCACTGAACGTTTGCGTAGGTCAGCGAGATGTCATCATTCCAGAATATCATTTGTCCGGCATGCGCGGCGCAGTTATGTGCCGACGAGCGGTCCATGCGCGGCGTTATGCTGTGCACCAACTGCGCCGTCCAATTTCGCCTCGGGGGGCCATGGCCGGTGATCAGAACCAGTGGCAAGGCCATCGCCAGTTTCGTCTTGGGCATCGGTGCGATCGGCGGATTATGCTTCACGGGAATTCCGGCCTTCATTCTCGGTTTATGGGCGCTCAACGAAATGCAACAACGACGTAATGCTGAAATCCTTACCGGCCGGCGGTTAGCGATTGTCGGAGCGACGCTCGGCGGCCTCTTGAGCTTGGCCACGTTCGCAATTCCGCTGATCATCTTCACTTCGTTGGCAACCTACGATGAGCAACAACGAGAGGCAATGCAGATGCACGAAGTTGTGCCGGGAGATAATCAGCACGATCGCTAATCAGGCACCGGAACAAGTACGAATTTGCCATGTTGAGCTAACGCCCGAAGTGAAACTAAGTTTGGCATAGAGTCACTGTGAAGTCCAAAACGATGCCTACTTCCGTTTCCGCCTTACCTGCAGGCCCGTCATCCCCAGCCTGGCGGCAGCTAATTCGATTCGCCGGAGATCCTCTCGGAATTCTTGACGACTGCCACCGACAATTCGGAGATACATTCACACTCCATATTGCCGGGCACGGTCGGTTCGTGATGCTGTCCGACCCGAACGCCGTACGCGAGATCTTCCAGGCCGACCCGGACCTGCTCCACTCCGGCGAAGCAAACGCTCTCTTTACGGCTACCGTCGGCCGCAGCTCGGTCCTGGTACTGGACGGGGCGCCACACATGCGGCAGCGCCGGACCTTGGTTCCGCCGCTAAAGGGCGAACGGATGAGGGCCTTTTTGGACGCCATGCGGCTGGAGACGCTCGAAGCCTTGAGCTCATGGCCAGTGGGGACACCATTTCCCACACTTCCGACGATGCGCCGGGTCACATTGCGGGTCATTCTTCGGACTGGATTGGGCCTGCAGCCCGGTTCCGAGTTGGATCGCTTCGAGCGAAAAATCGAGACGTTCTTGTCCCATGGCAGGCAGCGCTATGCCCTGGTGCTCATGACGATTGTGCCGATCGAGCGCTTGGCGGGGTCGCGTTGGGTGCCACTGTTCCGGCAGTTGAGCGATTTGGACGACGATCTCTTTGCGCTAATCTCGGCCAGGCGGCGCGGCGAACGTAATGTGACCAGCCAAAACGTACTGGACGATCTGCTTGCCGCGAAACACGAAGACGGAGCGCCGCTCGCGGATCGCGAGGTGCGAGATGCACTGATTACCATCCTCATCGCCGGGCATGAAACGACGGCCCTGGCACTCGCATGGGCACTTTCTGAGATCGCGCAACATCCCGACGTGGTTGACCGACTGTCCGATGAACTTGTTCGGGTGACTGGTGGCGGCCCGCTCGCGGCCGAGCATCTGCCGGCACTTGAATACCTCGATGGCGCCATCCGCGAAAGTCTACGGCTCCGTCCCGTCGTGCCGTTTGTTGTGCGCAAGACCATGCAGCCAATATCGATCACCGGCCGCGAGTATCCAGCGGGCGTGGTACTGTGCCCCTGCTCGTATTTGGTCCACCAGCGCGAGGAGCTCTACCCCCACGCTGGCGAATTCCGTCCGGAGCGTTTCTTGGAACGCAAATACGGGCCGCACGAGTGGTTTCCCTTCGGCGGCGGCAACCGGATCTGCCTCGGGATGCCGTTTGCGCTATACGAGATGAAGGTGCTGATCGCTACGCTTCTGAGTCAAGTGCGACCAACTCGCCCGACGGGTGCTTGCTCAAAGGCGCGTCGTTACGGAATCGTTCTTGGTCCGGATGACGGCGGACGCATCGTCGTCCAACGAACGCGTGCGGATATTTAGGTCCCAGTTAAGAGTTTCTCCCATCCCGCAGCATAGGAAGCGAACGTAATTTCACGCCCGCTGCAGCGAAAACAGCATTGCCGATCGCGGGGGCGACGGCCACGATGGGCGTTTCACCGGTGCCGGCTGACGGTAGATCCTTTCTGTCGACAAGCACCGTTTCCAGCAGTGGGAGGTCGCGAAAACGCGGCACGCGAAGCTGGAGAAGGCCGAGTTGTCGATCCATCCGCAAGACTGCTACTTCGCTTCGCCCGTCGCCTCGTTGACCGCGTCCGTTTCACCGGCTTGGGGACGAATCATTTCGAAATAGCGGCGAATCGTTTGACGGTGGCCGAGCGGGATCGGTTCGGAGTCGAGCACGGACTCGCTAAGCTGTTCGTACTGCTTGGCCTTTTCGCGGTACTCGCGAATCGCTTCCTGCTGCTGCTCGGGCGAAGTCATCGTTTCGACGTCCACATCGCCTTCGCCGGATTCCTGGCCGGTGAGGTTCATCTGCGGGCTGGTCTTGAGCTGAGCAGTCTTGTCACCAAGTTCGTTTCCGCTGGCGCCGAGGCCCCAGTTCTTGCCGCCCTTCTTGTTGCTCATCGCGGTGTTCTTGCATTCGGATTCGCATTCGCCTTTGCATTCCGAAAGGCATTGGCATTGCTTCCGCAGCAAGTCGGAGAGCTTCTTCCGCCGACCTTGCTTCTTGCATTCGCCGGCGAGACCTTGCGCGCCGTCCTTGAACTTGGACTTATCGCCCTGGCTCAGGCCCTGGCTCATCTGACCGATCGCTTCCTTGAGCCGCTTCTGTTGGCCGTCGCTGGAATTCTGCTGGGCTTGTTCAAGCTTTTCGGTGACGGCGCGTTCCGTTTGACGATCCAGCTTGGGCAGTTCGAGTTTCGCGAGTTCCTCGGCGGCCTTCTCCATTTCTCCTTGAGACATGGCTTCGCCGGCGGATTGGAACGGCTCCGCCAGCGATAAGGCCTCGCCCAGCGATTGCAGTTCGGCGGCGACGTTCGGATCGTTCAGTTGCGTCTGCTGCTGTTGGAGGGCCGCTTCCATTTCGGAAAGCTTCGCCAGCGCCTCTTTCGGATCGAGCCCCGGTTGCTTCAGTTCCTCGATCTTAGCCGCCAGTTCCTTCAGCAGCTTTTCGACCTCCGGATCGGCCTGTTCCTGGTTGAACTCCTTGAGTTCTTCCAGGTTGCTTTCCACCCGAGCCGCCTGCAACGCCACGGTCTTGTTGGCGATCGGCGCGGCGACGACCTGAACGTCCGGTACGACGAAGAACGCGATCACGATCGCAGCCACCGAAAAGCTGAGCCCCCAATACCACGGGCGGGGCGCCAAGATCGGCGCGACGGCGGCCGGATCGATTTTGGAGATATGATCTTCGGCGTCGGCCAATTGCAACGCGTGAACCGGCGAAGTTGCGCCGGACTTTGACATCAAATTCAGCGCCGTGGCGACGCGGTCCTTCAAACTGCAGGAACGATCAATCGCGACGGCCGCTTCGCGCAACGGCCGCGGCCGGGCAACCGCGAACAGTGCGCCGACCGCCGGGCCGGCCGCGAGCAGCGCGCCAACCATGTTCCATTGGAGCGGAAAGGTCGAAACCGCGGCGGCCAATCCGTAAACGACGCCCGCGGCGCCCCCGGCGAAGAGTCCCCAGGAGAGGCAAAGCCAAAGCCATTGCCGTTGTTGACGACTACGGACCGCAGCCACACGTTCACGAATGCCTGGCATCGCTAACGCTCCTGTTTTCGCGGTTTCGAATTGCTGCGCGCTTTCCAGCTATTTCGGCGATTGTAACGGCGTCCGATCGACGTCAATAGATGCGTTTCCGGGATTCCTGGCGTTTTCTACGGTTTCGGCGACTCGACGCCGGCCGCGGCATGGGTGGCTGGGCGAACCAGGGTTACTTTGCCGGCCACGACATCGACCGCCCCCTTCGCGTCGGACGAAACGTTCTCCAGTTTGAACTCGGCGACCAGCGTGGCGCCGACGACAAACGTCTCGAGAATCCGGAAGTCTTCGGAATCCTGCGAAGCGAACAGGCAGTGCAGCAGGGCGCCCTGCCGGACTAAGCGCATCCGCCCCGACTCGTAGTGTCCGTTCGCGTTGCGGCTGTCGTACGTCATGGCGCCGTTGAGTTGCTTGTGCGCGAACGTGGTGCGCAACTGCTCCTGGCCGGCGCCATCCAGATAAACCCCGACTTCCGCCCATTGGTCCGGGACGTCGAAGACGATTTTGAACGACATCCCATTTCCCCAGCCCTCGCCGACCTTACTGAGCGCGAGGTGAGAAAAATCGTACGTGATGTCGAAGTCGCCGGACGTCGGTTGCTTGAAGATCAGTCCCGGCCAGCCTTCGTAGTTCGGGGCGTCTTTGAGATCGAGCCGCGTTCCCTCGGGCGTGGTCGTGATGCGCTCCGCGGGCCCTAAAGAAAAGACGCCAACCGCGGCCAACTCGCCGAGCGGCTTCGTTAAGTTCAATTCGAGCGTTTCGCCTTTCAACTCGGCGCGCGGCAACGCGCCGGACGGCCCGTAGGCGAGTTCCTGGTCCGCCGACGCCGGCAGTTGTTTTGGCCACTCGCCGCGATAGATCAGTTTGCGGACGCGAGCCTTATCTTGGTCGGAATACCGGAACAAGCCAAAGAATCGCTCGTGTGGCATTTCTTTTAGTTCGTACTTGGCCACTTCCGCGCCGTTTACGCTCAGCGTGGCAAGGTCCCCTTTGACCTGCAGGCGGAATTGATTCCAGTCGTTCTCCTTGAGGGGCACCGAAGCGGCGGAACCTTCCAGCGGAGACTCGTTCGTCGGCGAGAGGCCGGTCGCTTCCCACTCCGCGTCGGTCAGCTGGTGCAGCTTCACGCCATCCGGACGGACCAAGAAGGCCACGCGCCCGACGGCCGGATGAACGCCGCATTCGCCGGGCGTGAAATAGGACTCGAACTCAATCACGCCATCCTCCAGCAGCGGCCGCTGGTACATCAACAGGCTTTCGCGCGCCTTGACGCCACTTTCTGCGCTGAGGTCTCCCACGATTTCATCGCCGCTTCTGCGCCAGGCCGCCCCTTCCGATTCCGTGCCGAGAGAAAACGCCTCGTGGAACATGTCCGCCCGCCACCCTTGCCAGCGTTCGGTCGCGATCAGATCAATGGCCTCGGGGATCTCCGGCTCGCCAACAATCCGCAAGTTATGCACGGTGGTTCGCAAGCCCGGCGAGAACGCCCGCAACACGACCCACGGATCGGCCGGCGCGGCCAACGTTTCTTCGTGGATCAGCACGTTGTTGATGTAAGTGCTGATCTTGTTCTTGTCGACAGCAATGCGGCACTGCGCCAGCCAACCGGATTGTGGAATGCTCAGTTCCTTGTCCACGTCGTTGAAGCCGTGCAGCATGCTGATCACGCGCTTGGCCTTGAGGTCGTACCGTGCATCGGCGGCGAGCATGCCGTAGGCCAAGATCGCCTCGCGCCAGCCATGGAGCGGGCGTTCCACCTGGATTTCGAACTTCCCTCGCAGCGGCGACTGGAAATAGAGTTGCGAGTAGTTCTCGCCGGCCACATGTTGCGCCGCGCCGCGCATCAGCCGCCAACTCGACGCGCGAAATCCCTTGCCGCGCAAGTCCGGCTTCCAGTACGGCACTTCGCGCCATTGCCGCGTGGCCGAGGCAGCTTCATCTGGCGCCTGTACCTTAGCGGCGAGCATTCGTTCCGTGTCGCCGGCGAGGCCGTCGAGCTGGCGGTGCCAGTCTTCATTGCCGGAAGACGTGCCGCCTTCCCGTTCTCGTGATTGCAGCTTGATGGCGAGATCGTAGGCCGCGAGTCGGAACGCCGGCGCTTGCATCGCCCGCCACACGACAACGTAGTCGCCCATCCGCTCGCCGAGCGAGCTCTCCTTGGGCGTCGCTTCGATCATGGCGTCGAGCTGCGCCAGCTGAGCCGGCAATCCCTGGAGATCGTCGGATTCGAGCGCCACAAGCGCCGCCATGGCGAGCTTGCCATGCTCGGCCTCCCTGCCCCGCGGCGTGACGCTGTCGATCGCTTGTTGCAATTCCGCTAGCTTGCCGAGACGCTCGGCGAGTCGCGTCAATTCAATCGCCGGGCACAAGATTGCATCGTCGATCGCCGGGCGCGCCGCGATGGGACGCCGCTCGAAGTACAGACGGAAATTGTCGCGAGCCGGCGTGGGAAGCACCCAGTCGCACAATCGTGCATACGCTTCCGTGTCCGAGAGCGACTTCGCCTCCGCCAGCAATTCAGCCGGGCGATGCAATTGTGCAAACTCGCCGATGATCTCCTGCAGCAAGCGTTCGTCGGCCACGTTTTTCGTCGGCCGCGCCGCGAGCAGATTCTCCGCGATTTCCGGCGTCAGCGTTTCGGGCCAGGGACCGGTCAGCGTGATGCCGCGCACTTGCGACGATTGATTCCGTCGGCGGAAGAGGCCGAACGTGCGGACGATCGAAGGCTCCAGCGGACGTTCGTAGACGACCGTGCCGTTGAGCGAGACGATCACCGTATCTCCTCGGATCGTGGTTTCAACCTGATTCCAGTCGTTCTCCTTGAGTGGGAGCGACGAAGGCCCGCGGCGATATTCCGGCTCGACTGCTTCCTTCGCTTGCTGCAAATCGTAGAGGGCGGCGTCCCAGGTGGGATCGGAGACCCAATGCGCGTCCACGCCCCCGGGGTGAAGCAGCATCGCGAAGCGCCCGATCGTCGGAAACGCGGACGACTGTCCGGGGATGTAGTGAAACTCATAGCGGATGGTTTCGCCGTCCTGCAACGGACGGTGGTAGTAAATCCAACTCTGCGCGTCGTCCGGCAGATCCTGGGCCTCGCCATGCAGAATGCCATCCTTGGCCAGCCAATCGAACTCCGCGGGAATGTCGTCCTGGTAATAGACGTCCGGATCGCGATCGATTTGCGCCGCTTGAGCGATCTGGCGCTTGGGCGGCTGTTGTTCGTAGTAGTTCGAGGCGTTCCAGCCGTCCATTCGGTCTCCGGAGATCAACTTCACTTCGCGCGGAATGACCGGGTTGCCCGTAATCTTGAGGTTCTTGAACGCGGTCACGCGCGGGCGATCGGTGTAAAGCAGCAGCCAAGGGCTGGTCGTCCCGGCAGCCTCTTCATAGTTGACGTGATTGTTCACCACGTATTGCATCACGCCGTCCTTCACGCGGATTTCGACGTGATTGAATCCGTCCAGGTTACGTGCGAACGGTCCGCCGAACTGAATCGTGTCATGATTGCCGACGGACCAGACGGACGATTGCGAGCCGGCCTGCAACGCTTCGACGATGATGCCGCCGTAGCCAGCGTCCGATTCCTTCCAGCCTGATTTGTAACAGTCCACCGAGAAGGTAAAGTCGCCCGCGAGTGGATACCGGAACGCCAGGATGTCCTTGCCAGCGCCGCACAAGTGCGTCAGATGCCCCTCGTGGGCGACCCACCAGGGTTGAATCAACGTCTGCGGGTGGTTCAGGGTGGACGCCGGGCGCCAATGCTCGAGCGTCTGATCCCCTGGTTGGATCGTCGTGCCGATATCCTGCGCGGTCCGCTCGGCGAAGTCGTATTCGATATGCTCCAACAGGTGATGCAGAAAGCGGCCGCGGATCGCGTTTGTCAACTCCATGCGGCGCGGACCGTAGATCGGTGCGAACTGAGGGGACTGCATACACGCCCGGTACAGCAGATAGTCCGCCCAGAGTTGCTCCGCCGGTTTGCCTTCTTGCTCCGCGACGTTGCGAATCGTCTCCTGGATTGCTGGCTCTGCGACCGCAATCTCTCCGAGTTGGATCAGCGTCATCAGCCAGAGGGTGTTCGCGTTGGCCAGCTTTTGCTCGCGGGCCTGCGCGGCCTGATCACGCACTTCGGCCAGCTTCCCCACTTCTTTTGCCGCATTGAGTAACTCGCCGAAATTGGAGATCAGTTCCCCGTCATGGTATTTCGCCTGTTGCGCCGCGGGCGAAAGGAAGACCTTCGGCACATCGACCGGGCGCACCCACTCCGCGGTGAGGCGGACGGTCTGGCGCCCTTCCTGGGGCAGCGTCCACTTGCGCCACGCCTCGTAGCGCTCCTCCGGCGTGAGCTTGTTCAAATCGCGGCACACCACGGCCAGCGGCAACGTGACGTTGGGGCGCGAGTGTTCTGGATGGTTGTAGTCCATGACCCGCCCGATGTAATCGAGCGCGATCTCGGTCAACCCGCTCTCGGCGGCCGCCTGCGCGATGCTGGCGTAGTCGTTCCATTGAATGTATTGGCCGTAGTCGCCATCGTATTGCGAGTACTGCGCCTGCCTGCCGAGCAGGTATTGCTCGTAGAAGGCTTTCACTTCTTCTGGCTGGCTGGCGAAATGCTTGTTCACTCGAACGGCCAGGTCGCCCAAGGCGGACAAATCACCGTCATCTCCATCGGCCGGTGATTGGCCTTGGACCGCCCGCTTCAAGATCGCGAAGGCGGCGTCTTTCAAAGCGTCCCGCTCCGAGGCCGGAATCGCCGCGTGGCAGGCCAATTGCAGTTGTTGCGGCGCACCTTGGCTGATCGCTTGGTCCAAATCTAGTAGTAGCAGATGAGCGTCATCTAACTTGTCGCGGGCCAAGGCGATTTGAATCTGCAACACGAGCGCCGGCACCAACATCGCGGCGTTTTTCTTCCGCGCCTCAACACGGCTGTGCAGATCTTCGAGACGATCCGCCCGCTTAGCCCATTGGACGAGCGTTGCCGCCAGGCTCTTCGTTTCGGCGTTCTGTAGTTTGGACGAATCGGCGAACAACAGGATCTCGGTCGAGCGCGCCGATGGCAGCACGATCGGATGGAGCAATTCGTAGACTTCCAGCGGCGGGTAATCGTCGCCGGTCCATTTATCGAGCACGCGCTTCATCGTCTCCGCGACTTCCGCCTCGTCGCCGCTCGCTTCCTCCGCCACCATGCCATAGGGGGAACTGCGAATGATGCGACGGCGGACGCCAACTTGAGCAACAGGGTCCGCCGCGGGATCCGGCACCGGGAGGCCGCCGAGCATCGCCGCGCGGACCGCTTTACGGGAAAGCTCCGGCATGCCGTTTTCCGCGGCAACCAAGGCAATCTCCATTGCCACTTGGAATTGCGAGTTGGTCAGCGGTGGAACGGCATCCGCGGCGACCGCTTCTGCCGCTGCTGGAGGCGGCCCGTCCTGATACAGCAATGTCACGAGCGCCACGACGCTCAAACCGGACGCGTTCCAGCGCGACGTCGGGCGTTCCAGCGCGCGCGCCGCCGGCCTGACGCGCTGTGGCAGCGCATTAGGGGCCGCCGCATCCGCCTCCGCCTTGCGCTGGGGACGTAACGTGACCTGTTCCAATAGCTCGGACCATTTCTGCTCGGCCTGCGCGCGGTTCCCCTGGGCGAGCGAACGCTGCCCCCAGTCGTAGAGAATCGCCACCAGGTATTTTCGGTCCACCTGGCGTCGCGCGGCATCCAGCGCGCGCGTGGCGAGCCGCTCGCCGATGTCCGCGTACTCCGGCGTGGTCAGGCACTCGCGAGCCACCAGCCACAAGGGCACGGACAATAGCGCTTCGCGCCGCTGCCGGGAATTCGGCCGTCTTCCCTCGGGCACTTCCGCCAACGGCTGCGCGGCCACCAACGCATCCAGTTCCCGCAAGGCTTCGCCTGCCGTGCCGCTTTTTGTTCCTTGCTCGAACGCCGCGAGCGTAATCCCGATCGAAACGTCCGTGGGATGCTGCGAGCGCAGTTCGCGCAGGCGATCGCCGATGCTCGCCCGTAGCTTTTCCTGCTGCGCGATCGATTGCAGCAGCGCCGTGAGTGGGCTGGCCATGGATTGGTCGCGCAATCCTGCCACATCGGGGACCGACACCATGAGATCGAGCGCCCCGCGGTCGGAGGCCATCTTCTCGTTGACGGTCAGCAGTTGCGCCATCGCCTCGCTGGCGTTCGATTCATCGAGGGATGCGAAAGCCTTGCTGAGACCGTTTTTGATCTGCGACTGATAGTAGTCTTCGTTCCGTCCATTCCACTGCGCGGCGGTTGCCAACGCGACGGAATCATCGCTCACGCCCTGGTAAATCTTCACCGCCTCCACCGGGAAGCCCAATTCGAGCATCTTGTCGGCGGCCCACACGGAGTTCTCCAATCGCTGATACGAAGCATACTGCGCGTCGTAGCGACTGAAGTTCTGCCCCGCCAACTTTTTGACCATCAGGGTGCGGGCGTCGTCCTTGCGACCCAAATCGACGTAGAGCTTCAGCAGGCGCGCCACGGGGGAAAACTGAATCTGCTGCATCGACTGCTCGTCTGTCGCTGCACGTTCCAGCAATCGCAGGGCTAACGCGCGTGTGTCCTGAAAGGCGTCTAATTCCTGCCCGAGCAACCAGCAAGCGGCGGGGGGCATCTCCTTCACGAGCTCCTCGTCGCTGAGCAGTTTCTCCAACTTCGCCTTCGCCGTTTCCGCCTGGCCTTCTTTGATATCCATCAAGGCGAGCAGGGCCTGGCCGCCGTACCAGTTGGGAGACTCGGCGAGCGCGGCCTCCAGCGCGCTGCGCATGTCCTGGGCGTGATCGGTGCCCTGAATCCCTTCCAGCAACTGCTGGAACGCGCCATTCGCCTGGCCATTGCCGCTGTAGGAAGTGATCTCGCCAATGCCAAACCAGGGAGACGACGCCGCTTCCTCTTTCGTCGGCAACACGGAGCGCTTGCCCAGCTGGTAGATGCGCGGATGCTTCCACAGCTGCGGATTGTAGATCTGCCGGATCAACTGGCCGCGATAGCTCGGCAGATCCTGATAGACGCGCTCCAACAGGTTGGCCGCCAGATCCGCATTCTTTTCGTCCTGCATCAATTCCGAGGCGAGGTTAATGATGTAGTACGGCTGCCGGAACGACTTGAGATTCATCGTTTCGAACGCCTTGACCAATTCGAGCGACCGCTGGCAACGCTCGAACGTGCGGCGAATGTTGTAAAGGTCGTCCGCGATCCAATCAGGCCGTTGCTTGAGAATCTCCAGGTAATGGTCGCAGGCTTCGGTCGCCTTGCCGGTGCGATCCAATTGTTGCGCCAGTTGAAAACGAAGCGCGACCGCCTTGGGACGGGCCGCCACGGCCTTTTCCAGCAGCTCCTGCATCTTGTCGCGGTTGTTCGACGCCTGGTAAAGCTCAATCAACTGATCGTACAGCCGCGGCGATTCGGGCGATTTGGCCAACTGCGTTTCCAGCCGTTCGATCAACGCCGGCAACGCGCCGGTTTGCGACAGCACGGAGAGCGCTTGAGTCCGCGTCCCGCTATCGGAAGTGCGATAACGCATGGGGTTCATCCCCGTCGCTTGCGAAGACATGGGCGGCGACGTACGTCGCAGGATCGTATGGGCGATCTGCTGCGCGAGCTCCGTCTTGCCCTGCCCCTGATAGAGCGACATTAGCGAAGCCAGCGACGAAGTCTGATTACCGGCGCGGCGATGTACGCGGCCGAGAATCGCCTCGGCCATGTCATGTAGCCCCAGTCGCCGCATTTGTTCCACGAGCGCCAGTTGCGCGTCGTTGTCGAGCCGCAACCCGAACAGCCGCTCCGCGGATTTCCGCGCTCGTTCCACGTCGCCCACGCGTTCGGCGAGTTGCAACGCCATTTGCTCGCGCCGTTGCACGAGCTGTTGATCGCGCGGCGTGATCGAATCGACGATCGTCAGCGCGTCGTCGAAGTCGCCGCGCAGGGAATACAACGACGCCATTTCGAGTCGCATCAGCGGATCGTTGGCAAGCTGGTCGCTGGCCGCGCGTAGCTGTTCGAGAGCGTCGTCCTGCTCCTCCATCCACCACAGCACGTAGCCGAGCATCAGTTGCTCGTATAGTTTGGCTTGCGGATCCGCCTGCGCGACACGCTGCCGTAGCCGATCCGACAGGTCGCTGAGCACATCGTTGCGCTTGAAGACCTCGTACGCCTCGCGCAGAATCATCAGCGCGGATTGATCGACGTAAAGGTTCGTGGGCGGGTACGGGACTTCCGCGTAGAAACTCTCTTTACCATACTTGAGCTGCCATTGATTGTAGGAGTTCTGGGAAACCGTCGGCGTGCGCGAATTCGATTTCCGCTGCGCGACCCGCTGCTGACCTTCCGCTACGGCCAGGTCGAGCGCGCCGTCCAGGATGCCCAAGATTCTCGCGTGTTCTTCCTCGGGACCCAGTTGTCCCATCCATTGCACAATCAGGCTTGCCGCGCGACCGAGAACCTGCGGACCGGTACTAGCGCCACCCCGTCCGCCGCGCGCCGGGGCGACCGTGGAGCCTTGAGCGATCTCCGCGCGCGCCGCTACGATCCATTTTTGATACACGTCGGGCAGCCGCTCGTATTGCTCCTGGGACTGGAGCAATTGCATGGTCCCGGCCAACTCGCCGCCGTTCGCGCTCTTTTCGACGCGTTCCTCCATCATCGCATTGGCTTGATCCTCGCGTCCCGCCAACTTGAGTTCTTCCATGACGATTCCGAGGTAGCCGCTCGCCATGGAATTGCCCGAAACCATCACGTACGACCCGCCGATGTTGACGTACATCTGGCCATTGGCGCCATACGCGATCTGGCCTCCCATCAGCGCGTGCGAGATCTCGTCCGATTCGTCATTCTTGACCAGGTGCTGATAGCAAGTGAGCATCAACGATAGCTCATCTTCGCCGAGCGGCGGCTTCTTGGGCGCTTCTTGTCCCGATTGGCGAACCTGCCGTGAATTGGGATCAATGGCGCGCAATCGCAATGAGCTGAGGAAGAATTGCTCCGCTTCATCGCCGCCGGCCTTGGCGAGACGGACCGAAGTCTTGTAGACCGAGTCGTAGTGGTTGCGCAACTGCTCGACGTACAACCAATCGTAAATCGTTTCTTGGCTCGCATCCGCCGCGGCCGCGCGGGTCGTTAGCTCGTCAATCACCGATGGTTTGGCATCCGTCGAGGCGCTTGATTCCGCGGTCGTGGCGGCCGCCAGCGCGTCCTCCTCGTACTTCAGCAGCCAGCCATAGGCCGCCATCCGCGCCACGCCGTACGCCTCCGGCGTCCAAGTGCGCGGCTGCGACGATCCCGAGTAGTAGCCTCGATCCGGGTCCAATCCCACCGCCGACCGGACTTGGGATGAATTGCCCAACATCTCCAACGGCGATTGCCGCTTGGGCGCCGTCGTGCGAATGCCCCGGATATTCTCCGAGCGGGCCTTGGCCTGCGCTTGTTTCAGTCGTTCTTCCGCGGCGGCCCCCAGGGCGTCATGCGCAACTTTGAGCGACAACAGTCGCTCGAACCGCGCCAGCGCTTCATCGGTTTTTTCGAGCGCATGCCAGGCCAGGCCTTCGCGATAGAGCAATTCCCAGTCGTCGCGCTGCTCGCTCAACAACGGCTCGGTGATCGCCAGCACGCTTTCGTAGGCGCCTTGCGCCAGCAGGGAGTCGAGGCTCTTCAGCAACCGCTCCTTGTTTTCCTCGCGGCGCGTGAGCTTGACAAAGATTTCCGTGGCTTCGTCCCGATCCCCGCGCGCCTGCAGCAGATTCGCCAGGCGGAACTCCGTCTCATGGCCGGGAGCGATCGCCGCGAGTTGTCGTTGATATTCGACCGCCGCGTCCGGATCGGCGCTCTCTTCGCAGAGCTTGGACAATTGCTGCAGGAGATTCGTGTCGCGCGTGTCTTCGCTGAGCAGACTTTCCAGTTCCTGCCGCGCCGTGCCGTAGTCGCCCGAGGTGTGATGCGCCTGAGCCAGGCAAATCGTGACTTCGCGCCGCTGCTCGTCTTCGCGGCGGTCGCGTTCGAAGCGCTCGATCAGTTTTTCGAATTGATTGCTGAGCAAGTACAACTCGGTCAGCTTCGTGGTCAGTGAGACCTTGTCCTCAATTTCATCGGATTTTTCGAAGGCCCGCCAGTACACTTCGATCGCTTCGTCCGCGCGAAATTGTTCCGAGAGCGCCGCGCCGAGCGCCATAATCAGGTGCGGCTCCGTGGGATTGATCCGGACCGCCTTGCGGAGTGTGTCGAGCCCTTCCTCCGCGTTCCCCAGTTGAAAGCAAAGCTGCGCGTAGAACTCGTAGTTCTCCGTATTGCCGGGGGCGGAGACAATCAAATCCTTGCCCGCCTGCAGCGCCTCCTCCTTGCGGCCCAGCTGCGCTTCGAGGCGCGCCACGTTCATCAGGTAGTCGCCCCGCGAACGCCGATCGACGTCGGCGAGTTGTCGATTCTTTTCCGCCGCCCGGGCGAAATCGCCGGATTGCTCGGCGATCCGCGCCGCGGCGCCCAGCGCCGGAATCGACTTCGCGTCCTTGGCGAGCGCTTGTTCGACCGCTTCCGCGGCGTCGGTCCAGCGTCGATCGGCTTCGTAATAGCGCGTCAGCAGATGCCAGGCGGCGGCCGTCGCCGCCGGATCCGCGGTCACTTGGGCCGCCAGCTTCGCGGTCTCGTCGTCCAGCCGATCGCCTGCTTGATAGACTTCAATCCGCTGTTGGATCACGGCGTCCTGTTCATCGGCGTTCGCGGCGAGTGATTCCGCGGCGCCGATATACGTGAGCGCCTCATCGAATTTCCCGGCGCGGGCATGCAACTCAGCCGCTTTGAGCTGCAAGCTAAAATCCTTGGCGTCCAACTTGCAGGCGTCGGCAATCTGCTCGACCGCCTGATCTAGGTAACCGAAGCTGTTGTAAATCTCCGCGAGTCGCGACACGTTCACGGCGGTCCGCCGAGATCCGGCGACGATCTCCCGCCACGTGGCGAGGGCCTCGTCGGAGCGCTTGAGAATGTGGTAGTACTCGCCCAAGTATTCGCGATATTGCGGATCCTCCGGCGCCAGTTCCACCGCTTGTTTGTAGAGGGCGATCGCCTCGTCATTGATGTTTGCCTGACGGAATAGGTCGGCAACCTGGGCAACCGTCGGCGCATCCTTGGGATGTGCCTCGAGGATCAGCCGCCAGATGCGCGTCGCTTCCTTCGTGCGGGCGTCTTGCGGCTGCTCCTTGTCACGAATGACCAGCTTGCCCCATTCCCGCAGGAAGTCGACGTTGCCGGGGGCCGATTCCACGAGCAACGCGTACTGCTTCACGGCGTCGGCATAGCGCTGATCGTCGACCAGTTGGTCAATAAAGGTCTTGCGCAGTTCAGTCCGCGTGGGAGCGAGCTTAATCGCCTTTTCCATCCACGTGGACGCCTCCGGCACGCGCGCGGAAGAGGCCAGGAACGTCGCCAGTCGGGCCATGCTGTCCACGTCTTCCGCATGGGTGGCGATCCAGCGTTCGTAGTACTTCACCAGGCCGTCCTGGTCGCCCGCGCGGAGGAACACGTCTTCAATCCGTCGCCGCACGTCGCGGTGGAGCCAGCTTTCCGGGTTCAAGTCCGCCAGGAGCGCTTCAAGGTTTGCCAGCCCCTCGTCTTTTTGGCCTTCACGGATCTTCAAATCCGCCGCCTGAATGCGGAACATCGTGCGGCGATAATCGTCTTCGACCATGCCGGCGAGCTTTTCGAAGCGCGGCAGCGCTTGCTTGAATTCCCCTTCCTCGACGAGCGTGACGGCGATCTGCTCCTGCACACGGGGATCGTCCGGAAAGAGCGCTTCGAGCCGTTCCCAGACCTTCATTGCCTCGGCGGAACGCTGCGCGCGTTGATGGACGCGGCCGAGTTGCTGAAAGATCTCCAAGAGGTCGTTGCGCGGCGGATTGCGGTCAATCGCCCGTTCGAACGCTTCGACCGCCTTCTCCGGCTCGCCGACCAGCAGCAACGATTGCCCCAGGTAGTAAGAAGCCAAAGCATCCTCGGCGCGCAATGCCTCGGCGCTGCGGAACGCATCCGCGGCGTTGGCGTCTTCGCCGCGTTGGGACTCGAAGAGCCCGAGCAGCATCCAGCCCGCGGAGTCGTCCGGCGCGGCTTGGACGCGCTCGCGGAGCTTGGCAAGAAACGCATCGAGCGTGCCGAACTCGACGTGGTGACCATAGACGCGATCTAGCGCCGTGCCGCGCCGCGGCGTTTTCTCAAGTACCGTCAGAAAACGCTGCGCCACGGCGATTTGCTGCGTCTCCTCCTCAGAGGGTTCGGCCGCGGCCGGTTCCTGGGAAATCGCCACGCGAATCGCAAAGGACGGCGCCGCCACGGCGAAAGCCAAGCCGAGCAACGCCGCGCGAAATCCACGCCATTCGATATGCGCCATAGCAAGGGTCCTCCACGGAGGGATAGACGTAATCCGGCCCCTTTTGGTTTGCGGGGAGCGGATCGGCAAATCGATTTTATTTCCGGGCTCGTTCCGGAAATACTAACCAAATTACGATCGCAAAAGCTAGACACCGCGTATTCTTTACCCCACAATCCGCCTTGCACGACCCAAACGCGACCGAATCGCGTAGGAGTAGCGAACCAACGTACTCGAGCGAGGCGCCGATGAGTGTCAGCGAGGAACTGAAACAGCAGCTCGATCAATTTCGCCAAGACTTCACCCGACTGCGCGCGGAAATTGGCAAAGTAATTGTTGGCCAGCGTGAAATCCTGGACGACACTTTGATCGCGCTCATCGCCGGCGGGCACGTCCTCCTGGAAGGCGTGCCGGGGCTGGGGAAAACACTGACCGTCCGCACGCTGGCGGATGCGCTCGATTTGCAATTTCACCGCATCCAGTTCACGCCCGACCTCATGCCGGCGGACTTGATCGGCACCAATATCGTGCTGGAAACGCCCGAAGGGCGCAAGGTGTTTGAGTTCCAGCAGGGGCCGCTGTTCGCCAACGTGCTCTTGGCGGACGAAATCAATCGCGCCACGCCGAAAACGCAGTCCGCCTTGTTGGAGTCGATGCAAGAGCACTCGGTCACCGTCGCGGGGATCACGCACAAGTTGAGTGAACCATTCTTCGTGATGGCCACGCAAAATCCCTTGGAAATGGAAGGAACGTATCCGCTGCCGGAAGCGCAGTTGGACCGCTTTTTCTGCAAACTGCTCGTAAAATACCCAAGCGCCGCCGACCTGGAATCCATTCTGGATCGCACTACCGAATCGGAAAACCCTCGCGCCGAGGCCGTGCTCGCCGGCGGACGCATTTTGGAGATGGCCCGGCTCTCCCGGCAAATTCCGATTGCCGACGAAGTCCGCCGTTACGCCATTGCGCTCGTGCTGGCCACGCACCCCGAACACGCCCTCGCCACCGGCGCCACGCGGCAATACGTCCGGTACGGCGCCAGCCCCCGTGGGCTACAGTCGATGATCCTGGGCGCCAAGATCCGCGCCATTCTGGACAACCGCTACCACGTCGCCCGCGAAGACCTCCGCACGATGGCCTACCCTGTGCTGCGTCATCGGCTGATTCTCAACTTCGAAGGCCAAGCCGAAGGAGTAGGCACGGACGATGTCATCCGTCAGATCATCGAAAAACTCTCCGAGGACGCGCTCGCGGCGGCCTGACGTTCGCAAAAGTTTCCCCACCCTACACTCTCGTACCTCCGCGTCTCTGCGCCTCCGCGATTTCAAGCATTACACGCATCGAGTTGAACTAACGCCGATCTGCATCGACATGCTGTTTCCAAACGACTTCCTCACGCGACTCGAATACCTTTCGATTGTTTCGAAGCGGGTATTTCGTGGTTCGCTGTTGGCGCAGCGGCGGACGATGCAGATGGGATCGGGGATCGAGTTTTCGGACCATCGGGAGTATGCCGCGGGGGACGACTTTCGTTACCTGGATTGGAACGTCTACGCCCGGCATGGCGACTTGCTCCTCAAGCGATTTCAAGAAGAGCAGGATCTACATGTCTACATCCTGCTCGATTGCTCCCGCAGCATGGGTTACGGCGACCCGCCGAAATTTGATCTTGCGCGGCATTTGACGGCGGCGCTGGCGTACATCGCCTTGGCGGATCTGGATCGCGTGGCGGTGCTAGCGTTCGCGGACGGCATTCTCAAGGAGTTTCCGCTGACCCGCGGCAAGGCCCGAATACTTCCGCTGATGAAATTCCTGGAGGGGCTCGAAGTCGCCGGCGAAGATACGAACCTCGTTCGAACCGCGCAGGGCCTGCTACAGCGTGGACGTCGTACCGGGCTGGTCGTCGTGATCAGCGATCTCTTTGACGAGCATTGCTTTCAGAACGGGCTGGACCAGATGCGGTTCCGCCGTTTCGACGGCCACGTGCTGCAGCTCTACGACCCTCGCGAGGCCGATCCTATGATCTTGGGGGACGTGGAATTGGTAGACGTCGAGACTAACTCGATGCGAAAAGTGACCGTCACCGAGAAAAACGTGCGCGTCTACAAGCAGCTCTTTGCGGAGCATCAGTCCGCGGTGCGCGACTATTGTCGCGGGTACGGACTCGGTTGCACGCAGACGCTGTCGACGGTGCGATTCGATGACTTGATCTTGAAGATGATGCGCGAGGCAGGGCAATTAGGTTGAGCGGATCGGAACACTGAAGCACTGTGAGGCTGTGCGTCGTTCGCCATGTCATTCGCCAATCCTATCGCCTGGTTCCTCGCGCTGGCCGCCGGGCCCATCATCGTCTTTTACATTCTGAAACTGCGACTGCGCCGACTGCCCGTCTCGACGAACTTATTCTGGAAGCAGATTTACGACGAGAAGCCGCCGCGTTCGATCTGGCAGTATCTACGCCATTTGCTCTCGTTGCTCGCGCAACTGTTGCTCGTGGCGTTCTTGGTGGCCGCCGTCGCCGATCCCTTCTTCGCCTGGCAACTGTTGGAAGCGCGCCGGATCGTCGTCGTGGTGGATAACTCCGCCAGCATGCGCGCCCGCGACATCGCACCCACTCGACTCCAAGCGGCCATTGATTCCGCCAAGTCGCTCGTGGAAGGGTTGCGTTATCGGGACGAGATGGCGATCGTGCTGGCCGGGCCGCGCCCCGAGGTGGTGGTTGGCATGAGCGGTCACGTGCCGACGCTCAAACGAGCGCTCGACGAAATCACGCCGTCGGACAACCCGACCGACGTGCAGTCGGCGATTGAACTGGGACGGCAATTGATCGGCGAGCATCCGCACGGCGAAGTCGTGGTCGTCACGGACGGCTGCTGGAACGCGACCGTCAAACCGGAGGGCGGCAAGGAAGTGAAGCTGGAAGCTAAGCTCGCTCCAGTAACGTACCGCGTCTTTGCAACCGAGTCCGCCAACGTCGGCATCACGCAGTTTCAGGTGCGACGGAGCCTGATTGATCCGCTCGGCTACGAAGTGCTCATCGCTGTACGCAACGCCGGTCCGTCGGAAGTAAAGTGCCGGGTGGAAATGGAACTGGCTGGCCTGCCGGTCGATATTCTCCCGCTGACGCTTAAGCCGGAAGAAAACTGGAGTCGTTCGCTGGAGAAATCGTCGCTCGAAGGAGGGCGCCTCGTAGCGAAGCTGACGCAGGTCGCGCCGGCCGCCAGCGTGAGCGACGACAAGCCCGCGGAGACGCTGGCCGCGCTCAATTTGTTGCCCACGGACGACACCGCCTGGGCAGTGCTCCCGGAACGTGAGATTCAAAACGTGCTATTGATCACGGAAGGGAATCTGTTCCTGCAAAAAGTGTTCGAGGCGAATCCGCTCGTGCGCGTCGAGACACGAAAAGACTTCCCGGAACAATGGCCCGCGGATACGCTCGTGGTGCTGCATCGCCAGGTGCCGCCGACACTGCCCGCGGGAAATCTGCTGGTCGTCGACCCGACCGGGAGTTGCGACGCCTGGGAAGTCGGCGAGACGATCGAAAATCCCATCGTCACGGAGCTCGATTCCACTTCCCGGTTGATGACCTACGTGCGTCTCGATAACGTGCTGATGCCGGAATCGAAGCAGCTCAAGTACAAGTCGCTGCCGAAAGTGCTCGCCGGCGCGATCTCCAAAGACGCGATCTACGCGGAAGTAACGCGCGCCAACGGCAAATGCCTGGTGTTGACCGTCAATCTCGATCGCGGCGATCTCGCTTTCCGCACGGCGTTTCCGATCATGGTCGCCAACGCGTTAGGGTGGTACGCCGGCGAAACCGGCGAGCTGCGCGAATCGCTCGCCACGGGATCGATCACGGAGGTCAATCTCGGCCTCGCATCCGATGTCAAAGTTTCCGCGCCGTTGCTGCGTTCCCCGAGCGGCCGTGAACAGGCGCTGTTTCCGCCCGCTGACGGCGAGACCAAGAAGAACACTGAGGATACGGGAACCGAAGCGCCGCAGGCCGCGTCGAGCATCAGCGTGGGGCCATTGGATGAATGCGGCGTGTGGACGGTGGTGAAGTCGGCTTCCGAAGCGGAGACGCCGCTCATGTCGCTGGCCGTCAATCTGGCGAGCGCGCGCGAAAGTGATCTTCGTCCGCTGAAGGAAGTTTCGGAACAGTCCGCGACGGAGTCGGTTGTCTCGAATTGGCTCGCGCGGCCGCTTTGGTTTTATTTGTTGTTTGCCGCCTGTGCGCTGTTTCTGGCCGAGTGGTTTCTGTATCAACGTCGTGTGATCACGTAACTTCGCCCTGTCAGGTTTATGATTCCGTTCGAATTTACTCGCCCCTGGCTTCTGACGCTGCTGCTGCTGGCGGCGCCGGTGCTGATCGCTCTTTTTGTCCGAAGCCTGAGCGATTTCCCGCGCCGTCAACGCATCGTGTCGCTGGTCACTCGCTCGTTGATCGTGCTGCTTGTCATCTTGGCCCTGGCTGGGTTCACCCTGCTCCGCCCCACGAACGAGCAATACGTGATGATCCTCGCGGACCAAAGCCTGAGCGTCGGTGATGACGGCGCGAAGAAAGTGAACGAGTACCTCGACGCCGCTCTCGCGCAAGTCGGGGCGAATCGCGTGGCCTACCTGCCGTTCGGCGTCGCTCCCGGCGTCGTGCAGAACGAGCGCATCGTGTACGGCGAATCGCCCTCGCTCATCGAAAAGCAAGGCGAATCCCCCGGCGCACCCAACCCGCCCGGCGCCGCGAAAAGCCCGCTGCAGGATGGCACGAATCTGGCCGCCGCGATGGAGGCCGCCGCCGGATACTTGCCGCCTGGCTACGTCCCGCGCATCGTGGTCTTCACCGATGGCAACGAAACGCATGGCGACGCGCTGGCCACGGCCTCCCGCAGCCGCGTGCCGATTTCTACGGTGCCATTGCCGACGCGTTCCGAGCCGGAAGTGCAGGTTTCCGAAGTGAAGGTTCCGGCGGAAGTGCGCGAGGGCGAGCCGTTCTATGTCGAAGTGACGGTCCACTCCAATCACGACGACGAGGGGCTCATCGAGGTCTTTCGCGGCGACCACAAGGCGATCAGCGAGCAAAAACCACTCAAGGCGGGCGAGAACGTCTTTCACTTTCAGCAGTCGATCGAACGTGACCGCCTGGCCGCGTTCAGCGCGCGGATCTCGGGCCTCAAGGAAGACACGCTGCTCGACAACAACATGGACTCCGGTCTCGTCTTCGCCGCCGGCAAACCCCGCGTACTGATCATCGAGAGCGACCCGAACCTGATTCGGGATCTCGCCTACGCGCTCGAGGACGAAGGCATTCAAGCGGACATCCGGCCGCCGCAGGGGATGCCGGAGACGCTCTCGGATCTGCAGAACTACGAACTGCTAATGCTCTCCAACGTGCCCGCCACGGCGCTTACGCAGCAGCAGATGGAGATCACGCGGACCTACGTGCAGGAACTCGGCGGCGGCTTCATCATGCTCGGCGGCGAGCAATCGTTTGGCCTGGGCGGCTACTACAAGAGCACGCTCGAAGAGATTCTTCCCGTGCGGAGCGACTTCGAGAAGGAAAAGGAAAAGCCCTCGCTCGGCATGGTGCTGGTGATCGACAAATCCGGCTCCATGGACGGGGACAAAATCGAGATGGCGAAGTCCGCCGCGCGCAGCGCCGCCGAACTGCTCGGCAATCGGGACCAGGTGGCTGTCCTCGCCTTCGACGGTGACACCTACGTCATCAGCGAGATGCAATCGGCCAGCAACAAGGGAAAGATCAGCGACGAA
>JALHLM010000013.1 GCA_022844585.1 Pirellulales bacterium
GCTGACGGGCCGTTTCGAGGTCGACGCCCTGCCCGAGGCCAACCGCCGGTATGAGAACCGCGGCAACGACGACAGCGGCTCCGCCGAGGGCGAGGAATCGCTCGATTCTCGGGAAATCCAGGTTTCGAACCCCACGCCGGAACTGTTTGCCCCCGCGGAAAAGAAGGAAAAACGTACGAAAAGCGCGGACGCGCACGGCATTTCCGGGCATCACGGGGAGAAAAAGCAGGTTAGCCGCTGGACTGCTTTCCGTGATAAAATGATGCCTTGGTCCGCCGGCGATTAGCCCCTGGCGAGCGTTCTCGAACTGTCGCCGCCGAGCCCCCCTGGGGACGGGTTGAGAACCGCATCTCGTCGCCGTCGGCAGTACCTGGTTGCGTCAGCAGACTGCCCTGGGCGTCCCGACTCCATGCTCAAAGCGCTCGAACTCGCCGGCTTTAAAAGCTTCGCCGACAAAACGCGGTTCGAGTTTCATTCCGGCATCACCGTCGTCGTGGGGCCGAACGGTTCCGGTAAGTCGAACGTCGTCGACGCGATAAAATGGGTGCTCGGCGAGCAAAGCGTGAAAAGCTTGCGTGGCAAGGAGATGGCCGACGTCATCTTCAACGGCTCGGCCAGCCGTACGGCGCTCAACTCCTGCGAAGCGACGCTGACATTCGATAATTCGCGGCGGCTGCTGGCCGTCGATACGGACGAGGTCTACGTCACGCGGCGGGTCTATCGCAGCGGCGAAGGCGAATACCTGATCAACCGGCAGCCGAGTCGGCTCAAGGATATCCGCGAGCTATTCTCCGGCACGGGCGTGGCGACCGAAGCCTACAGCGTCATCGAGCAAGGCAAAGTCGATGTGATGCTGCAATCGTCGCCGCGCGAGCGCCGCGCGATCTTCGAGGAAGCCGCCGGCATCAGCCGGTTCAAGGCCAAGAAAGTGGAATCGCTTCGCCGCTTGGAACGCGTCGAGCAGAATTTGTTGCGGCTCTCCGACATCGTCCAGGAAGTCGAAGGGCGATTGAAAAGCGTGCGGCAGCAGGCGGCCAAAGCTCGACGACACAAGGAACATACCGACCGCCTGCAGGCCCTTCGCACGCAAGTCGGGCTGGCCGATTGGCGGCATTTGTCGGAGCGGATCGATTCGCTCCGCGAAGAGCTGCAGGGACTGGACGCCGACGTGGCGTCGGTCAGCGCCTCGGTGGAAACGCAGGAAGCCGAGGCGTTGGCGCTCGACGTCACGCTGTCGGACGCGCACGAAGGCATTCGCGCGGCGGAGTTTCGGCTCGCGCAAAATCGCGAACGGATCGCTGGCCAGGAATCGACCATCGATCAAGGCCGGGCGCGGCTGCGAGACGTTGAGGAAGAAATCGCCCGACGCCAGCAGCAATTGGCCGCGATCAACCAACGCGCCGTCGATTTGCACGGCTTGCTGAATGAAACGCGCGCGGAACTGGCCACGGCGGAGCTGGAGCACACGGCGCTTGCCGCACGGCTTTCGGAGGATGAAAAAACGGCCGAGTTGGTTGTCCGCGAAGCGAACGCCTCGCGCGAAGCCACGGAGCGACTGCGATTGCAGTACATGGACCGAATGCGGCAGGGGGCCGCGATCGGCAATCAGATCAGCGGCGCGACGTCGCAGCTCGAAGGCCTGCGCACGACGCAACAACGACGCGAAACGCAACTGGTCGATTTGCTCGAACAGCGCGAACAGATCGACGCGGAGTTGGAGACACTTCGCGAGCAACTCGAAGAACGATTGGCATCGGTCGAGGCGGCGCGAGGCGCAGCCGAGCAAGCCGACGCGGAAGTCACAACTTTACGCGAACGCCGCGCGACCGAACAAGCGGAACTGCACGCCACGGAGACGCAACACGCGGCGCTCTCGGAACGCTCGGGCGTCTTGTCCGAGTTGGAGAATCGCCTGGAAGGTCTGACCTCGGCCGCGAAAGAGGTTCTGGTTCGCGCCCGCGCCGCGGTGGGCGGGCCGCTCAGTCAGATTCGCGGGCTGCTGGCCGATCAGTTTGTGGTGGCGATGGAATACGCGCCGGCGATCGAAGCGGCGCTCGGCGAGCAGTCCGGCTATCTGCTGGTCGAACCGAATGACGAGTTCCGCGATTACCTGACCCGAGCCGACGCCCATTTCGCGGGGCGGATTGGCTTTATCCGCGTGGATCGCGCGGCGGCCGTCGTGGAGGACGATGCCGCGCTGGCGGACGATGCCGGCGTCGTCGGGCGCGCGGACCGGTTGGTTGAAGCGTCAGCGGAATACGCTCCGTTGCTATCGCGATTGTTGGGAACGACTTGGGTCGTGCGGGAATTGGCCGACGCCTTGCGACTCTCCGAGACGCACGGCGGACGGTGGAACTTCGCCACGTTGACGCGCGACGTCGTCGCCGCCGATGGCACGATGACCCTTGGCGCGCGCAAGGGCGCGACCGGTATCATCTCGCGCCGCAGCGAACTCCGCGCGTTGGCGCAGCAACTTTCTGACTTGCAGTCGCGCGTCGGAGCGGAACGGGAACGGCTGGCCGCGACGGAAAGTTCGATTCAGACCGCGGAGCTCGCGGCGCGCGCGGCGCAACAGGCGCTCGGCGCGGCGCAAAGTTCGCTGGGAGAACACCGGACGAAAGTGCAATCGTCGCAGGAGCGAGCGCTGCAGGTCGATCGCCAATCTAGCGTGTTGGAACGAGAGTTGGCCGCCGGGGCGACACAGATTGCCGACGGCGAAGCCAAATTAGCCGCCTCGCGCGAAGAGTTGGCCAGCATCGAACGGCAGCTCGCGGAACAGGAACAGGAGATCGGCGCGCGGAACGCCGAACGCGAAGCGCTGGAAGATCGACGACGTGCGCAGGATCAGCAATTGACCGTCGTTCGGATCGATCTGGCCAAGAGCGACGAACGGCTCCGCAGCTTGCGTGATCGACTGCAGCAGTTCGAAGTCGATCACGACGATCGCCGCAATTCGCTCGGCGAGCAGCATCGGCAGATCGCCTCCGGACGCAACCGCGCGGACCAGATTGTGCGGTCGATCCTGGCCGCCGAAAGCGAAGTCGCCGGGCTGTATCTGCGCAAAGAAGAGTTTTCCCGCGACATCGTGCGGTTGCTGAACGAGACGGAATCGCATCGAAGGCGGCGCGCGGCGTTGCAAGCGGGCATCCAGGACGGACGCGCCACGCAGCGGCAACTCGAGGAACGCGTACACAAACGCCGACTGTCGCTGGGTGAATTGCAGTTGGAACGCGGCGCGATCGAAACGCGGCTCCGCGACGACTATGAAATCGAGCTAGCCGAGTTGAGCGAGGCGATCGCCCATCAGCCGCAGGAAGAGCGCGAGGCGATTGACCGGGAGATTGCCGATTTGCGCCGCAAGATCAACTCGATCGGCGTCGTGAATCTGGCGGCGCTCGACGAGTTAGAGGACCTGGAAGCGCGGCATGCGCATCTCGCCGGGCAGTTCCGCGATCTCACGGAGGCCAAGGACGCGCTGGAGCAGATCATCCAGCGGATCAACGCGGACAGCCGACGATTGTTCGCCGAGACGCTCGACGCCGTGCGAGCCAACTTTCAAACGCTCTTTCAAAAGCTGTTCGGCGGAGGTCACGCCGACATCGTGCTGGAAGAAGGGGTCGACATTTTGGAAAGCGGTGTCGAGATCGTCGCTCGGCCGCCAGGCACGAAGCCGGCCTACATCGCGCAACTCAGCGGCGGCCAACGGGCGCTCACCTGCGTAGCGCTCTTGATGGCGATTTTTCAGTTCCGTCCGAGCCCGTTTTGCGTGCTGGACGAGGTCGACGCTCCCTTGGATGAAGCGAACATTGAGCGATTCGTCGGCGTGCTTAAGGATTTTCTCGCCTGGACGCAATTCATCGTCGTCACGCATTCCAAGAAGACGATGACTTGCGCGAGCACGCTCTATGGCGTGACGATGCAGGAATCCGGCGTGTCAAAACGCGTCAGCGTGCGTTTCCAGGACGTCAGCGAGACGGGCGAGATTCTTAAGCCGGCGGATGAGGATGAGACGGCGGCGGCTTAGGAGTGTGAAGTTTTTGAAGAGTTTGAAGTTTTCAGTGTTCAGTTTTCAGTGGGACTGTTTCTAAGTTCGCCTGCCGAAGGTGTGTTGTGAGGGTGCCACTGGCGGCTCGTCCGCCAGTGATTAGCGGCGCCAACTCCCGCACTGGCGGGCAAGCCGCCAGTGGCACCCAGCACTTAGGATGCTCAGCAAGCGTGCTTATGCCAAATGCGCGGCGGCGCATCGTTTTGCGCGACAGTTCCTGGTCCAGAGCAGTGTCCGACCAACTCCCAAAGACCGCGTCCGTCGAGGCGGTTTTTCTGCGAGTGGATGTTGATGCAATCGCTTGTCGTCGTTGCCGTTCAGCGGTGGCGAATGTCGTTACCGATGACACTGCGGGCGGCGGCTGTGATTGGATCGCCAGCGATTGGCGTTGCTTGTTCAGCACGTTGATGGTCTGTAAGGCGTCGAGCGCCGTCAGCTTGTTGTCGCCGTTCACGTCGTAGTACGGGGGCGGCTCTTGGCCTTCGCTTGGCGGCGGCAACGAGTGCGGACCGTGTTTGTTGAGGCGATTGATGATAATCAATGCGTCCAGACCACTGACGATTCCGTCGCCGTTGACGTCATAGGGATTGTCCGGATTTCGCCAAGGATGTTGCGGCGCCAGGCCGATGCCCACGACGGCGAATTGAAACGGCCCTTCGTCGGTGTCGTCGGTATGAACGGTGACGGTGGCCGAACGCATACCTACCGCGGCCGGCGCGAAGCTGAGCACGAAAGCAACGCTGTCGCCGGGATCGAGGTAATCGACCTCCAGATCCTCGACCGTGAATTCCCCTTCCTCGCCCCCTTCGACCGTAACGCTCGGATCGCCCACGAACCAGAGCCGCCCGAAGCCAGCGTTGCGAATGACAAATTCGCGCTCGGTGCGGCCTTCGCCCGTGAGCGCTTCTCCCAATCGCGTGCCGGCTTCCACCGACGTCTCCGTTTCCCCGTTGAGAATCGAGCCGCCGCTGCCGAGCACGTCGATGTCGCCGACCGGCGCGAGCAATTGCACGCTCTGGAAAAATACGCCCGCCGCGTCGCTTTGATCGCCGGACTCAGGCAGTTGATCCACCTGGTCCCCGAAACCGGACCAGACGACAACGGCCACGCCCTCCGGCGACATTTCCACGCTGGCAAAGGACTGTATGCCCTCTTCGGTCGAGTTAACGCTGAACTCGTCGCCAAAGGGCGCGCCAGTGTGATCGAATTCTCGGGCGAAAATGCCGACGTCGTGCGTTTCGCTTATTTGTGCTTCGGAGCCAGTCCAGACGACCATGAAACTGCCGTCGCCTGCCGCCGCGACGCGACCGAGTCGCTGGTCTCCCTCGATGGTCGTGTTGACTTGCGTCGCAGCTTCGTCGATTGGCGCGCCGCCAGTGCTAAAGCGGCGGACAAGGACGTCGTGCGATGCGTCGAGTTGGTCGCTCGACTCCGCTTGCGTATAGGCAACGACAAAATTGCCAGCGGCGTCCATATCGAGCGACGGCCATTTTCGTTCGCGCAGCGTGCCGTCTTCGAAAGACAAATCGACGGGCGTTCCACTGTCGGCGGGGATATATTGCCCGAGCACTTCGCTCCCCTGGCCGACGAAAAGTCGATCTTCGACGGACCACGCGAGCGCCAAATTACCGTCGTCGTCGACGTCGAGCGTTGGCGATTCGGTAAATGCGCCACCCGAAAAAAGTTGCGTATCGGAGGCATCGAGCGGCTGCCCCGCGGCGCCAAACCGCCGGAGCCAAACTCCCCCCAATTGGTCCGCCGCGCTGCGGCCGGCCCAGGCGATCAGATAGCCGCCGTCGGACGTGTCGGCGAGGGCCGGCGAGGTTTCAGCACCCGTCAGGTCGACGTTGACGCGCCAGGGTTCGGGGTCGACTGCTCCGCCGGACGCGTCGAACCGCCGAGCGAAGATGGCATCCCCGCCATCAAAGGGCGCGGAACAGGCGTCATCAATTCCCAGGGAACACCCGCGGTCGTACCAGGCGACTAGCAGTCCGCCGCCGGGTAGCGTCGTAATCGCGGCGGTGTTTTGATCGCCGATCCCGCTTTCTGTGACGCGCAACAAGTCGTTCGCTGGCAGCGGTTTGCGGTCGGCGCCGAAGCGGCGGACATAAACCTCATCCCCTAGGCCGTCTTCTCCGTGAGTGGTGTACGCGACGGCGAAACTGCCGTCGTCATGGACCGCGACGGCCTGGTCGGTGAATTCGGTCACGCTCTGGGGGTAGAGTGCCGCTTGGTCGAAGGGCGAAACCAGCGTCTCCGCGCCCAAGGGGAGCCCCGTCAACAGCTGTCGAATTTCGAGCGGCTCAAACCGCAGGTGCCCATCGCCGCGCCCGCGAATTTCGTTCCCTCGAGTTCGCCTGAAAAACCGCATGTCCAACCCTGACAACGCAGCCGATTATTCGTCCGCCCACGCGAAGTGGTTCGCCCAACGTGCCGTCATCTTAGAGAATTTCTGCGGGTTATGCTCGGTACTGGGAGGCCGCTCCCCAGGATTCCCATGATCCGACATACGCCTAAGGTGCGGAAATCTCGCCCGTCGAGCGCGCAACGCGTCCTCGCGCCGCGTTAGACGATGCGAATGTGAGAAAAGTTCCGTGGCGCTCCGTGCATTCGCTTCGAGCGGAGCGACCGGTCTACTTTCTCCCGTATGTGCCAGTTGCGCCAGGGCTTAACGCGCGCACGGCGGAAACGCATGGATCGTGCGATACCGGTCGAAAACGACTAGGTAATCTCCCTCATGGCGGTCCCCACGGTCACGGAACGACCTCGCGATGCACCCGGAATTCTTGGCCAACTATCGCAGCCCCGACGGCAGTGGTCCGCTGGAGCTGGTTGAAGTCTCGGAGTGGCGCAACGGAGAAGTGATGCGCGGACGGTTGCGGTCGCGTCGCACCGGCGCGGAGTTTCCCATCGAGGATGGCGCCCCGCGACTGATCGTGCCGGAGGAATTGACTCCCGCGCGGGCCGTCGACCAGCGGCAAATTGATCTCTCGGATCAGCAGATCGACCGTTGGATTGCCGATCAAACGCTCTCGCCGGAACTGACGGAAGCGATTCGCATTCATGACGAGGAAAAGTTCGCTCGGACGGAGTTCCTGTTCCAGGCGTTCGACTACGACTCGCCTGGCGAGCGGTACGTGCTCGACTTGGGTTGCGGCGACCCGTCGCTGACGCTGCGCTTTGCGCAGTTGGGATTCCGTTGCTTCGCGCTGGACTTCGCCCCCTACCGGCTGTGCCACAACGGCGGTCGCTACATCGAGCAGAGCGGCCTGCACTTCGAGCGTGTGGTGGCGCTGATGAGCCGGCTGCCGTTTCCGGACCGGATGTTCGATCTGGTGTTCGTGAGCGCGGCCTTGCACCATGCCACGCCGAATCGCGAAGACGAGTTTGAGTGGTACAATCCCCGAAACATGTTTGACACGTTACGCGAAGTGAAGCGCGTGTTGAAACGTCACGACGAAGGCGGGCGGTTCATCGCGGCGGGCGAAGGAGTCTATCCGGACGACATGCCGGTCTCCGAGCGGCCGCTGGAAAAAGTCGCCAAGGTCAACGGCTGCTACGAATCGCACTACACAATGGCCGAGTACCTGTCGCAATTCGAGGCGGCCGGCATTTACCCGATGTTCTTCGCGAATCAGCTCGATCGCCGCTTGTATTTCGACGGCTATCTACCCGACGGGACGCGGTTGCCGCTACTGCGGCCTGACGACGGCGTCACCTTGGATCAACTCTGGCGGATGCGTCACCTGTGTCGGCGCAATGCGTCATCGGCAACTTTGCGCGAAGTGTTGCCGGACTGGATGCACTTCCGCCGGCTCTATCCGTGGAAGCTTCACGAGCCAGCCAGCTGGTTGCCGTCCGCCCACGAATACTGGCGGCTGCGGCTGTCGGCGTAGCGTCGCAAAATAGATGCCTTCTGTAGCCGAGGTCACAGGCCTCATTGTTCTACACATCTCATAGGGAACCACGAAAAGCACGAAAGACACGAAAGTTTGGAATGTTTGCCAAGGCTGAAGTTGTCGATCCACGGCCGACCGCCGAGCCGACATCCACTTGGCTCTTGCAGCGCAATCCCATACTCGACAAGACGTTCGTGACTTTCGTGCTTTTCGTGGTTCCTTCCGGATGCCCGGAAAAACATGTGTAGAACAACGAGGTCACAGACCTCGGGTACAGAAGAAGCAGGCGTTACAGCGTTTCGGCGTTGAACGTGTCGCCTTGGTCGGGATCGCCAGACTTAAGTCCCTTGGTGAACCAGCGAACGCGTTGCTCCGAGGTGCCGTGCGTGAAGGCGTCGGGGACGACGTAACCCTGCGATTGTTTTTGTAGGCGGTCGTCGCCGATGGCGCTAGCGGCGCGGATGCCTTCTTCGATATCGCCGGCCTCCAGGATTTGGCGAGAAGTCTGCGCATGGTGCGCCCAAACGCCAGCGTAGAAATCGGCTTGCAATTCGAGCCGCACGGAGAGATCGTTGTATTCCACTTCGGAAAGCCGCCCGCGCATGGCCTGCACCTGTTGGCTGACGCCCAATTGGTTCTGCACGTGGTGGCCGATTTCATGCGCGATGACGTAGGCCTGCGCGAAGTCGCCCGGTGCGCCGAGCTTGCGATGCAGCTCCTCGAAGAAACTCATATCGAGATAAACCTTTTCGTCGGCCGGGCAATAGAACGGCCCCATCGCGGCGCTGGCGTAGCCGCAGGCGGATTCCACCTGTCCTGAAAAGAGCACCAGCTTGGGCTGCTGATACACCCGTCCATTTTGTTGGAACAATTCCGTCCAGACGTCTTCGGTATCCGCCAGCACGACCGAGACGAATTCCTTAAGCTGCTCTTCGGCCGGATCGAGCTGGCCCTGCTGGTCGGGCGCGAAGGGAGCGTTTTGACCCTGCTGTTGCTGCTGCTGTTGCAGGAGCGCCGCCGGGTCGCCGCCGAGCAACATCACAATGATCAGCAGCACGAGCGTACCCAGCCCGCCGCCGATCATCACGGGGCCGCGCATCCCGCGACGATCCTCGACATTCTCGCTTCTGCGGCCCGATTGCCAACGCATGGACGGGGTCTCCTCAGGGAACTCGGCGACAAGCAGTTCGCCGCGGGCGCGGCGCTACGCACCCTATCATTGTGGCGCGACGGCGCGTTGACAAGCGCTGGACCAGCGGGACATGCGGTTGTCCGCGGCCGCTTACAGGAAGTGCGAAACCAGGTCCTGAGCTTCCCGCTGCGTCGTCGGACCGCGGGTATAGCCGAGCAGGTCGGTGCACAATTCCTGAATTTGCGTCGTCCCTTCGATCAGAATCGGGACGGCATCGCTGGGCTGGTTCTCGAGACGAGCCCGGAGCGAGAGGGAACGATCCAGCAGGGCGTCGACGCCCCGCGCGATTTGCGTCCGCGAGTTCGCGTCTTCGTCGAAATCGCCGGCGTCGCTCACCGCCCGCCAGCCATGCCGCACGGAGGACCAGTGCTGGAGCCAGCGCATTAGCGTGCTGCGGCTGATCACGCCGGTCGGCTCGCCGTCGCGGACCAGGATCACGCGGCGGAGCGTGACCCGACAGAAGAAATCGTAAATCAAACGGACCGGCGTCGCTTCGTCGTAGCAGACGACATTGCGGCTCATCACTTCATGGATCGGCCGCTTCCAGGCGTCGCGCGAGATCATGGTGGCGATGCAGTCCTGCTCGGACAGAATGCCAATCACGCGACTTGCTTCGTCGACCACCGGCGCGGAGCTGATGCGGTAGCGGAGGAAATACTCCACCGCTTCTCCGACGGTGGACGTGTGCCGCAGGGAGGCCACCGGGCTGCTCATGATGTCGCGAGCGAGCGCGTCCTGGAACAGGTCGTTCGCGGCCACGAATTCGCGATCGCCTGTCACGGCGTTCCGCAATTCGCCTTGTCCGACCACGCGATTGCGGCCGGCCTTCTTGGCGGCCAGCAACGCTTCGTCAGCTAAGGCGATGAGTTGATCTGGCGTTTGGATTTCATCCGACGACTGTGCCACGCCGAAGCTGGCCGTGAGCGCGACGAGTTTTCCGGAGAGATTGATACGCAGCCCAGCGATGGCTTCCCGCACGCGCTCCGACCAGATGACTGCGTCGACTTCGCGCGTTTCCGGCAAAAGCGCGGCGAATTCCTCGCCACCGTAGCGGCAGATGAAGTCGGAGGCGCGGCATTGGGCGGCCAACGCTCGGGCGACTTCTCGGAGCGCGACGTCTCCCGCCGGATGGCCGAACGCGTCGTTCACGCGCTTAAAGTAGTCGACGTCCAACATCACGCACGAAAGTGGCACGTTGTACCGCTTGGCGCGATCGAACTCTCGGCGGCAGTCGTTCACAAACAAACGCCGCGTGGCGATGCCGGTCAGCACGTCAGTATGCGCTTGCTGGGTCAACTTGCGCTCGACGTCGAGCACGCGCAGTCCAGCTTTGAGTCGGGCCAATAGTTCGCCGCGATTCACCGGCTTGGTGACGAAATCATCGGCGCCGGCTTCAAGCCCGGCGATCATTTCGTTCTGACCGGTATTGCCGGTGACGAACAGCACGTAGACGTAGTGCGGCAATTCGAGTTGCCGCACGCGGCGACAGAGTTCCAGCCCGTTGAGGCGCGGCATGTCCCAGTCGGTAATCAAGAAATCAGGCGGATTCTCTTCGATCATCCGCAGCGCATCGAGGCCGTCGGCCGCTTGCTCGACGGAATAGCCGTCCACCTCCAGCGACTTGCCGAGAATGCGCAAGATCGCCGGGTCGTCGTCGACGAGCAGGACTCGTGATTTGACGGGAGCGGTATCAGTCATGAAACAATCAACGCGCTGCCAATGTTTCACCGGGCGCGCACATCGGGATGCGCACCGCGAGCGGCTAAGGGAATATACATTGGCGATTTGGCAACGCGAAAAGACTTTCCCACCAAAGGTGGTACTTTGATCAACTCGGCCGATAGAGTCGGCACGATCAATTCCGTTGACCTGAGCTCGGCGCGTCTGAGCAGGTGGTGCCGCGAAAACGGGCGCGCCTGCTGGGAATATTCTGGAAGTGCCGTATCAGGCAAATGATCGAGCGGATCGACAGAAGATACGACGTGGCCTACCGCCCGCCGCGTCCTCCGCCTCCGCCACCGTTACGCTGCCCGCCACCTCCGCCGTTGCGTTGGCCGCCCCCTTGGCCTTGTTGGCCGCCAAATCCGCCGCCGCCGAAGCCGCCAAAACCTCCGCCAGGTCCGCCGAATCCACCGCCACCGAACCCGCCAAAGCCTCCTTGGCCGAACTGGCGCCCGCCGTTTTGGTTGCCCTGATTCTGATTGCGGCCGTTGTTGCGTTGGTTGTTATTGTTGCCGCGGGAATTGGTTTGGGCACTTTCTCCCAACAATCCGGAAATCGCTTCCTGGACCGATTCCGTGTTGGCACGCTTCAACGTGACGACGCGCGTCGTTTCCGGCGAGGTTGGAATCGCTTGGTCCAGCGTACGGACGAGTTCTTCGACTTCCTGATACAACGGCTGCGGCGCCGAAACGATCAGCGAATTGTTGCGGGTGTCGACGCCGATCGTCATCTTCTCTACTTCGGAGGCTGCGCCACCACCGCCGCCGCCGCCATTGTTGCCGCCGCCGCGTCCACCGCGACCGCCTCGTCCGCCGCGGAGCATCATCTCCATGAACTCCTGCGGGTTGGGCTGACGCTGGCCGGTGCCCGCGGAGGTTTGCTCCTGATAAACTGCTTTCACGATGTTCGCCACTTCCGTCGCGTCGGTCGAATACAACTGAATGATGCGTGGGCGCGGGCTGATCTGCGTTTCCGGCGTCTCCGGTTGATCGATGACTTGCAGCAATTGCTCGATCGTGTCGAGATTTGATTGCGACGCTTGCACGAAGAGGGCGTTGAGCCGCATGTCGGGGACGACCAACGTGCCGCCGGTCAAACGGGTGACCGTGCCGCTGCCGCCGCCACCGCCTCCTCCTCCGCCCATGCCCATCAGGCTGCCCATCAATCCGCCCATGTCGCCGAACGCGGCGCCGGCCAGATCGCCCATCAGCGAACCGCCGGCATCGCCGCCGGTCGAACCGCCTAGGATTGAAGCCAGCGTTTGCGCGGCGGTTGTGGCCGAGGCGTTCTGCAGATAGAAGACGGTAAACTCTTGGCTGCTGCCGCCCGCTGCGCCTTCGGCGAGCGTGCCGAGCATGGCTTCGAGCGCGTCGAGCGCTTCGGTGTCTTCCGAGGCGATCATCACGCCGCCGGGTCCAGGAGAAACGATGATCGGCGCATTGGCTTTCGACGGGGCAACCTCTGTGTCGTCGGCTGGCGCTGCGTCCGTTTCTGCGGGCGCCGCTTCCGGCGTGGTTTCTTCTTGGGGCTCGTCGATCACTTCCTCGATCGCTTTGTCCGTCGTTTCTTCAACGGCGGGGGCCGGCTCAATCGGCGTTTGCTGCACGGCCAACTGGAAGGGCGAGCTGTGTGCGGTGTACGCGCTACTGCGATCCTCGTCCGCGCGCAACGTCCGCTCGGTCGGCGGCGTTTCCGGTTGCCGATCCACTGGTGGCGGGCTGAGCATGCGATTGGGACGGACCTGCGGCGCGGTGGCTTCCGCGGCGGGATTCATACCGCGCAACGTCGGCGCTACCGCCGACGGAGTGACCACGCGAATCTGATTGCGTCGCAGCGTCGGCCAGATTTGCTCCAATTGCTCCAGGGCGACGCGTTGGGCGCGGCCCGTGAGCGGCAGCATCCGCATCCGAGCATTCGACTTCGCGAGGCCGCCAGGCGTTTGCACTTCGCCCATCTTTTCGAGCCATTTGCGAATCTCTTCCACTTGCCCCTTGGAGCCGCGGACCATGAGTTGCTTGGTGTTCGGCTCCGCGTCTACCTTGGGGGCGCTCGCCGCGTTTTCGCCGGTCGAGGCGAACAACTTGTTGATCGCCAACACGGCCAGTTGCGGATCGAGCTTGCTAAGCTTGAAAACTTCGACCTGCTTGGCTTCGCCGGAAAGCTCTTCGATCGTGGCGCGAATGGTCGCGTGTTGCGAGGGCTTCGCGCGCGCGATCAAACTGCCGTTTTGCGGATCGAGCGCCAGGTTCATGTCCGTCGCGCCGGCGAAGATCGTTTGCAATACGGATAACACGGTGTTGGGGTCCGCGCTGCCGACGCCATAGACCATCAGTTGTGGCGTTTCGATCGTCGGCATGCCGCCGATCGCGCCCCCTTGGCCCGGCGTGTCGATCGTGTCCAGGATCGCCCGGACGCGTTTGACCAGATCGGACCGGCCGCTCGCCAGCAGCTTGCCGGAGAGCGGGTCAATGGCGATCCGCAGGCTGCCGTCCTCGGTGCCGTTCTTGTCTTCGGGGAAATCCATCAACTGCCGGATCATCGACAAGGCGTCGAGCGGCGAGACGTAACGCATCTCGAAAACGGCGATCGGTCCGCTTTCGGCCGAACCAGGGTTTTCGATCGATTCAACCACCTCGCGCACTGTGCGAAGCTGCCAGACCGAACCGGTCACCATCACCTGCTGCGCCGAGGGGAGGACGACAACTTTGCCGTTTGGTTCGACTAGTTTTTTCAGTTCGCCTTCGGCCTGGTCCGGCGTGAGGCGTTCCAGTTTGAAGAGGACGCTGACGATTTCGTGCTTGCCGCGGTTTTCCAGTTCGTCCGCCGTGATCGTGGGGACGAGATTCGGCGGGATGCCGTCTTCCAAATTGACCACCATCAACAGCCGCTCGCGCCGGATGAGCGTGTAGCCGCGAATCTGGAGCAACTCGTTCAGAACGTCGATCGCCTCGGCCAGGTTGTACGTGCGGTTATCGATGTAATTGCAGGTCCCCGGCGGCGGGCTGGTCATTTCCAGGGAGAGGTCGGCCTCGTCCGCGAACCAGGGGATCACTTCTTTCCAGGGCGTGTGCCGGAAGTTGAAAGACAGAAATCGATCGTCACCGGTGGCGGGCGTCCGTTCGCCGGCCGATTCCGCCACGTCTGCTTCCTGCGTGACTTCGGCCTTTGCCTCGGCGGGGGCCTCAGGCGCAACCGCTGCCGCGGCAACGGCTTCCGGTGCTTTGGCGGCGTCGATCTCCGGGTCCGCTCCGGCCAAGAGCCATACGAGACCAGCGAAAACAGGGGCGGCGATCATGGATATCCAGCAAACTGAGGAGAATTGCAACGAAATGGGCCGGCGACTCCGCTCGCCGAGGATTAAACCCCCGCAGGCGGCCGGAAGTTTCGTGGGAGCCCGGCTTTGCGATCGGCCGCCGGTCCCCGACCTCCAGGATAATCGCCCGCCTTCGGAACGCCCAAGGCAATTGGCCGTTCAGCATGAGCCAAACGCGCGGATTTGGTGGGTTTACGACGCGATTGCTTGCAATCCGCCCTGGGGATTCCCAGAATCTCGGCTGCGTCCCCGCCGCCGTCCCGCCCGGAGTTTCCTCTGCCATGCGTCTCGCCCCATTGCTCGCCCTATTCCCTCTCGTCTCACTGGTGGCTCTTCCTGCCCCGGCGGCCGAAATCATCCGGCTGACCGCCGAGAACTACGACGAACTTTGCCCGAAGGGGAAGGAAGTCGACGCCATTTACGGCGACTACCTGATCCGCAACGACCAGATCGTGGCGGTGATCGCCCAGCCGACCACCTGGCGCAACGCCAACATGACGGTCCGCGGCGTGGCGGCGGCGGTGATTGATTTGGCGTTCCGGGACGAGCAGAACGACCAGTTGAGTGCGTTCTACCCTGACGCGCGGCAGTTCGAGTACCGCGAGGTGGACGCCCTCCCAGAGCTCCAGAAAGCGGAAGCGGTCTCGATCACTTTCCGCTCGGCTGCGACCGCGGTGCGACCCGCCGCGAAGCTAACCTACACGCTCAAGGACCAACAGCCTTGGCTGAATGTGACGACGGAATATGAAAACACGTCCGACAAACCCCTGCCGGTCAGCACGCGGCATGGCTTTGACGAGCCGACGGCAACACGTCTACTGGACGAAGTCCGAGCCGACAATACGTTTGAAAAAGTCCCAAACGGCCCCTGCGCCGTCTGGTGGGCCGACGACAATCATTGGCGACAGGCTTACGGCATTGTCGCCAGAGACTTCACCATCGCCAGCGACAACACCAATCGGACGTCGCAGATCAGCTATCGGCGCGGTGATTCGGATGCCGTGGAGCTCAAACCCGCTGAGACGCTCAAGCTGGAGCGAATCATTGCGCCGGGGCTGCATCGCGGCGACGCGTTTGCGCTGCCTGCTCGATTGGCTGGCGAATTCACGGACAACCTATTGATCGTCGTCACCGACGAAGCCGGACGCCCGGTTCCTGAAGCTTGGATTCGCGTTGGTGAATCCGGGCCAGGACAGATTGTCGCGCGGGGCAATGTTAGCACGCGCGCCACGGCAGGTAAGTACGCGGTCACTGTGGAAGCTGCGGGCCATGGGCCCGCCGTACGCCAGGAATTCAACGTCGGCGTAGCGGAATTAAAGACCATCAAGTTACCGCCCGCTGGCCGCGTCCAAGCGAAAATCATCGACGGCGACGGCAACCCCGTCGCCTGCAAGGTCGAGTTCATTGGCCGCGACGGCACGGAGAGTCCCAACTTTGGGCACGACAGCGAGACCTATGCGGTGCGCAATCTGCGCTACACGCCGGACGGGACGTTCGATCAGAAGATCAATCCGGGCAAGTACGACGTGATCGTCAGCCACGGCATTGAATTTGACGCCTACTTCGGCCAAATCACGGTCGAAGCTGGAAAGACGGCCGTGCTGGAAGCGAAACTGCCGCGCACTGTCGATACCGCCGGCTGGGTCAGCACCGATTTCCATAGCCACGCGAGTCCTTCGGGCGACAACACCGCCAGCCAACTGGGCCGCGTGTTGAATCTTCTGGCGGAGCATATCGAGTACGCCCCCTGCACGGAGCACAATCGTATCGACACGTATCTGCCGCACTTCGAAACGCTCAAGGTCAACGGCCGGATGGCGACCGCGTCCGGCATGGAATTGACCGGCTCGCCGCTGCCGCTCAATCATCAGAACGCGTTTCCGCTGGTAATGAAAAAAGGCGAACAAGACCAAGGCGGGCCGCTAACGGATAACGATCCGGTCGCGCAAGTGAGCCGTCTGGCGCTGTGGGACGCGCGGAGCGAAAAGCTCGTCCAGCAGAATCATCCGGACTTGGGCTGGCTCTATGACGACGCCGACGGGAATTTTTCGCCGGACGAAGGCTTTCGCGGGATGATTCAGTTTCAGGACGTCGTCGAAATCCACATGACGCACCGGCTGTTAAAGATGGAGCCGTATTTCGAATACGACGGCAAGTCGGAAAACAACGTGGCCTTCAACTGGTTGCAGTTCTTGAACCAAGGTATTCGCACGCCGGCCGTTCACAACACCGACGCCCATTACAACTACCACGGCTCCGGCGGCATTCGCAACTATGTGCGCAGCAAGACCGACAATCCGGCGGAGATTCAAACCATCGACATCGTTCACGAGAGCGAAGCCGGCCATATCACGCTCACGAACGGGCCGTTCCTGGAAGTGAGCGCCAAGGCCAGCGACGTGGCAGCAGTCCCCGGGGATGATCTGGCGTCACCCGACGGCGAAGTCACGCTCGACGTTCGCGTGCAATGCGCCAACTGGCTGGACATCGATCGCGTGCAAGTGCTGGTCAACGGCCGCGCGGTTGAGGACTACAACTTCACGCGCTCGAAGACGCCGGAGTTGTTTCACGACGGCGTCGTCAAGTTCGAACACGTGATTCCGGTCAAAGTCGAGAAGGACGCGCACTTGATCGTCGTCGCCGTCCACGAGACGAAAACCGTCGGTCCGGTGATGGGCCCGGAATGGGGGAAAGAACTGATCGGCGCCTGCGCCAACCCGATTTACGTGGATGTCGACGGCGGCGGTTTCCAGCCGAACGGCGATACGCTGGATCATCCGCTCCCCGTGAAAGGCGGGCGGCCAAAGTAACTGCGATCGAAGTTTCGCGCCCCCACGCGTATACTAGCCCGTAGCGCCAGCGAGGGAGAGTTGAGGTCGGTGATGGCCAAAACGGGTACGCCGAGCGGACGCACCAATTGCGGTTGAGTTCGGCGCCGGTAAACGTCGATTCGGCGTATTCGTCAACCGATCGTCATCGTCCTCTCTCCCTCGCTGGCGCTACGGGCTAGTGTGATGGCACTCTGTCCAGGGTCGCGTTCTGATGGGGCATCCGCTTGAACAACGGGTCGAGGCCGTGCGCCGCCAGGCGCTGCGGTTGCTGCGGCGCGGGGCGGCGCTTCAGTGGTTGGCCGCGACGTTGCTCGTCGTGGCGGCGGCGTTAAGTATTGACGCGTTGTTCCGCTTCGAGGACCGCGGCCTGCGCGTGATCGTGGCCGGCGCTTGCTGGGTAGCAGTCGGCTGGCTGATCGGCCGCTTGCTTTGGCCGTCGTTCTCGGCGAACATTTCCGCGCTCCAGGTCGCGCTCCGCGTGGAGGATTGCTTCCCCGAGCTGAAACATCGGCTGGCCAGCGCGATCGAATTCCTGGCGCAGCCGCTCGACGATGAACTGGCGGGCTCCGCAGCGCTGCGACGCGGCGTGGTGATCGATGCCCAGGCGCTGAGCGAAGGAGTCGACTACGCGGCGGTCATCGACCGGCGACCGGCCCGACGCGCGGCCTGGCTGTGCGGGGGTGTGATTGCCATGCTGAGCGCGCTGGTGGCGGCGGACTTTGCGATCCATCTGCGGCAAGGGCGGCCCGCGACAACAGTGCTGGCGCTCAAGAGACTTTTGTTGCCGTGGAACTCCGTGGAATGGCCGCGCACGAATCATTTCGCGGTGCGGAAGGCCGTCGATCGCGTCGCGCTGGGTGATGTGTTCGAAGTCGAAGTGGTCGATCTCTATCAAACGCCGTTGCCGGACGACGCGAGGATTGAGTTCCGCACTAACGACGCCAGTACGGTCATCAGCGCACCGCTGCAAATTGTCGACAAGGTGACCGTCGCGCGGCGCGAGCAAGTCGAACAACCGTTCGCGTATCGCATCGTCGGCGGCGACGACCACACGTTCCCTTGGACCGAGGTTCAGGTGCTGGCGCCGCCCAAGATGGCGCGGTTGCAGGTCAAACTGCATTACCCGACCTACTTGGGTTGGCAGCCCGAGGCCTCGCCGCCGCTCGTGCGAGCGTGGCGCGGCACTCGCGTCGAACTGAATGGTGACGCGGACCTGCCATTGAACTCAGCAACAATCTGCCTGGAGAGCGGCGCCCGGCTGCCCGCGACCTTGAGCAAGGATCGGCGCTCATTTCAACTCGCAGGCGACGCGGAACAGCCATTCGTCGTGGAGAACACGGACGCCTATTGGATCGAACTCGAATCGACCGACGGCATTCGCGGCGGCGCCAACGAACGCTACGAAGTGCGGGCATTGGTCGATGTTCCGCCGCGCGTGACCACCACGCGTCCGGCCGCCAACATCTTTGTCACCGCTACGGCGGTGGTGCCTGTCGACGTCGCGGTGGCCGACGATTTGGCGATTCATGAGATCGGTTTGCGCTACACGCGCACCGATCAAACGGACGTAGAGCAACCTGAAATCCCCGTCTTTCAAGGCCCGGCGGATTTCGCCGCGCCGCGGAGCAATGGCCTGCCGACAGGCGATGAACGGCGTGCCACATACGATTGGAATCTTGGGACGCTGGCCCTGTCGCCGGGAATGCATATCAATTTGGTCGCGTTCGCCAGCGACTATTTGCCGCAGGAAGGGACGAGCACTGAGCGGCGGTTGTCGATCATCACGCCTGAGGAGTTGCTGGACCGGCTCGCGGAACGCCAGACGCTGGTGCTCAATGAACTGGCTCGGCTACTTCGTTTGCAGCATGAAGCCCATGCACAGATTGAAGGCGTGCAAGTCGAGTGGAAACACGTCGGGGAATTGCAAGCGTCGAACATCGAGCGGCTCGCGGAGAGCGAACTATTGCAGCGGCAGGTGACGCGCGGGCTTACCGATGCGCGGGAAGGCGTGCCGGCGCAAGTCGCGGCGGCGATCGCGGATTTGGAAATGAATCGGCTTGATCATCCGGATTCCTGGCGCCAATTGATTGACATCCGTGACACGCTGAAGCAACTTGGCGACGGCCCGTTGACGAACGTGGAACGCGCATTTACTTCCAGCATCAAGCGGGCGCAGCAGGCGCGTGATGAAACGGCGGCCGATGCAACGGTCGCCGTGCCCGAGGTGTTGAATGCGGACGTGACGCAGATCGACGCGGGACAGCGGCAGTGCATCACGGAACTCGAAGCGTTACTCGCGCGACTGACACGCTGGGACGCTTTGCGCCGGCAACTACGGGAGCTGGCTCAGCTGAAGCAAGATCAAGCCGGGCTTGCGAATCAAACGCTGGAAATCGGCCGGCAGACCTTGGCGCGCAGCTTGCGCGACTTGGCTCCACAGGAACGCGCCGAATTGGAGCGATTGTCGCTGGCGCAAGGAGAATTGGCGCGGCGATTGGACAATGCGATGCAGGCCTTGGGACAGGCCGCGGCCGATTTGGAATCGGCCGATCCCACGGCGTCGCAAACGATCCACGACGCCCTCGCCAACGCACGCCGCGACGCGGTATCGGGCGCGATGCGCTCCGCCGGTCAAGGGGTCGCCGAAAACCAGATCGGCCAGGCGGCGGAGTTGCAGGAGCGCGCTGTCGCGGCGATTGATTCGCTGTTGAATGCGCTGACGAATCGACGGGAACAGGAGTTGACGAAGCTTGTCGACAAGCTGCGCAAGGCGGAAGCGGAGTTAAACCAGCTACGCGACGCGCAAACGGCGATCGGAGAAAAACTGGCGGCTGCGGCGCAGGACGGCGAGCAGGCATCGCGCGAAGCGTTGAAACAGCTCTCGGCCGAACAGCGGGAGTTGATGGAAGCAGCGCATCGGCAGTCGCGCGAGTTGGAGCGGCTACAAGCTACCGACGGCGCGAAAAGCGTCGATGCAGCAGCAGAATCGATGCAAAACGCCGCGACCAATGCCGATGCCAACGCGACGCAATACGCCGCCGAACAGGCCGAGCAGGCGAAACGCGATCTTGAAGCCGCGCAACGAGCCGTGGCCGAAGCGCGCCAACAGGCCGAGCAGCAGATGGCCGAACAAACGCTCCAGCAATTGCAAGAATCGCTGCGATTGCTCGCGGATCGTCAGCAGCAGGTGCTCACTTCGACGGAACAACTTGAAACGCGACGTCGCGAAACCGGCGCCTGGTCGCGCGCGGAATTAACGGAGCTTCGCGCGCTTTCGCAATCGCAGCAAGAGTTGAGCGCCACGACCGGTACGGCCGCCGAGGGCGTGGCCGCTTCGCCGGTGTTTCAACACGCGTTGCAGCGGGCGGCGGAATCGATGCGATCGGCGTCTGCGCGGCTCGCGGAACAAGACGCCGGCGAAGTGACGCAACAGGCCGAACGCCGGGCACTTGGGCGGATCGCTCAACTCCGCGACGCGCTGAAGCAGGAGCCATCGCCCCCGAACGACAAGCAGAACCCGGCCGAAAATTCCGCTTCGCCGGAAGGGGAACCGGCAGAGTCCGCCGCGCAGCCAAAAGAATTGCAGCGTTTGGCCGAGTTGAAGATGTTGAAGCTGTTGCAAGTCGAGGTGTACGATAGTACGAAGGGGCTCGAGGAACGCCTTCGCCGCCAGGGAAATCTGACCGCGGAAGAACGATTGGAACTGGAACAGCTTTCTGCCGAACAGGCCGGGCTCGCCGACATGCTTCGCCAGATGCAAGCTGCGTCGGCAGAATCGGAACCGGAAGACGCCGTTCCGCCGCCGGAACCGGAGGCGTCGGAATGAAGGATTCAATCTTGAACAACCGATTGCTTGTATTTGGTTTCGTCGCCACCACTGCGTGGGTCACGCCGGCGTTCGCACAGAGCGACGTGGGCGACGATCCTCTCGACGCGGAATTGCTCGAAGGGCTCGCGCCGGAACCTGTCTTGGAGCAAACGGCGGGCGAGGATCTGGGCGCTGCGGAGAATCCGCTGCTCCGCATGGCCGAGCAGATGCGCACGGTGGGCGAATGGCTCCGCGCCGCGCAGGTCGGTTCGTCGACGCAGCGGGCCCAAGAGGAGATCATCGCCAATCTCGACCAAATGATCGCGCAGCAACAGAAACAGTGCCAAGGGAGTGGTCAGAAGCCGAGTGCATCCAAACGCCCTGGTGCTGCCAGCAAACCGGGGTCCTCACAAAAGCCGAGCGATACCGGCGCGCAAGCCGCGGCGGATTCCACCGACACGATGCGCCCCGGCGAGAACGCCCAGCCCGCCGGCGCGACTCCACAGGATCTGCTCAAGAAAGTGTGGGGGCATCTGCCGGAGCGGCTCCGCGACCGGATGTTGCAGAATCCCGCCGAGCGCTTTTTGCCCAAGTACGAGCGGGAGATTGAGGCGTACTTCGAGCGATTGGCCGAAACGGATGAATCCGAATGACGCGCGCTTGCTTCGACGCTCGCGAGCTTGCCCATGCGTGAGTTTTCTCGCCGACGACTGTTGTGCGTTGCCGCCGCGGGCATGATTCCCTGGCAACGCTTGTCTTGGGCGCAAGAGGCCAGTGAGCTCAATCCGGAACGATCCGGCGCCACGCTCGTCACGCCGGAGGCCGAGGCGTCGATTGCCCGAGGATTGGCGTTTCTCGCCGAGCGGCAACGCGACGATGGCTCGCTGGGTTCCGGCGGCTACGCCCGCAACACCGCGGTCTGCGGGCTGGCCGGTTTGGCGTTTATGTCCGGCGGGAGCACGCCGCTGGGCGGACCCTATGCCGTTCAAGTGAATCGCTGCGTCGATTTTCTGCTGGCGAACACGTCCGACGATGGTTTCATCACCGTTTCGGGCTCCGCGAGTCACGGTCCGATGTACGGCCATGGCTTCGCGACGATGTTCCTCGCGGAAGTGTACGGCGTCACGATGCAGGCGGACCTGCGCGAGAAATTGTCCAAGGCCGTGGCGTTGATCGTGCGCACGCAGAACAAGGACGGCGGTTGGCGCTACCAGCCGCAGCCGAACGAGGCGGATATCTCCGTGACCGTGTGCCAGATCATGGCGCTTCGCGCGGCGCGCAACGCGGGATTGCACGTGCCGACGGAGACGATCGACGCCTGCATCAACTACGTACGGCGCAGCCAAAATGGCGACGGCGGATTCATGTACATGATTCAAGGCGGGACCAGCGCGTTTCCTCGCTCCGCCGCGGGCGTCGTCGCACTCTATAGTGCCGGCGTGTACGAAGGGCCGGAGATCGAACGCGGGCTGGCCTACATCATGGACCATCTGCCGCGCGGCGGCGCCGCGAGCCGGGAGAGTCATTATTTCTATGGGCACTACTACGCCGTCCAGGCGATGTGGCACGCCGGCGGCGATTTCTGGGCGAAATGGTTTCCGGCCATTCGCGACGAGTTGATCGTCCGGCAACAAGCATCCGGCGCCTGGGCCGACGCCATCTGCGCCGAATACGGCACCTCGATGGCGACGATCATTCTGCAACTGCCGAACAACTTTCTGCCGATTTTTCAACGATGATCGCAAGGCGATACACCGACCCGAAGCGCCAGCGAGGGGGAGTTGACGTCGATATCAGCGCAGAGTCGCGCGCTGAATCGACGCCCACACCCCCTCGCTGGCGCTTCGGGTTGGTGTTGGTATTCTTCGCGTTTCAATCGACTGCATTCGGTCAGGCGACGTCAACTACTTTGCGGAGGTTGGGCCAGCCGTTCAGCGAAGCGACACTTATTGCCGCGGGCGCCGATGGAACGCTGCGCTTTGCAGGTGGCGAAGAAAAAACATTGCCGGCCAGCGACCTCATTTCCTGGGGTGCGCCGGTCGAGGCGGAAGGAAGTCAGGTACACTTTGCCGACGGCGGCGTATTGGTAGCTGGATATGCCGGCCTAAAGGAAGACCGGCTCGGAGTCTTTTCCACTATCTTCGGCGACCTGGATCTGCCACTGACGCAACTCGCGGTCGTGGTCTTGCGCTCGCCGACCGATCCCTGGCGGCGCGACGCCATGCTGCGACGGCTGCTGGAACTCGGCGGAGATACCGATCGCCTCGTACTGGAGAACGGCGATGAGTTGACCGGGCTGCTGATCAGCGGGGATGGCGAGAAAATCCAATTGGAATCCACGCTGGGCGCGAAGGCAAAGCAAGCCGTCGACGTGCCGGTCGAGAGCGTCGCGGCCATCGTGTTCAATCCGGCGCTGCGAGCGAAAGCCCGCGCGAAAACGAACGGGACCTGGCTCGGCCTCAGCGATGGCAGCTTGATTCAAATGGAGGCTTGGACGCTCGAAGGCGCCAGTCTCGCGTTGACCCGGACCGGCGGAAGTTCGTGGAAATCGACGGTTCCCAAGGCGGTGCGATTCGTCCAACCGCTGGGAGGGCAGGTACAGTATCTCTCCGACTTGACGCCCGAGGCGTACCGACACGTCCCTTATCTTACGCGCGAGTGGCCGTACCAGTTGGACCGGACCGTCAGCGGCGCCCGCTTACGGGCCGGCGGGCGGCTTTACGTCAAAGGCGTCGGCATGCACAGCGCTTCGCGACTGACGTTCGCCCTGAACCGCGAATACTCCCGTTTCGAGGCGGAATTGGCCATCGATGACGAGACGCACGGCCAAGGCAGCGTCGTCGTGCGCGTCTTCGCGGACGCGGAGGAACGCTACCGCAGCCCGATCGTCCGCGGCGGCGAGGCGCCAGTGGCGATCTCGGTGGACGTCTCCGGCGCTCAGCGCCTGAGTCTCGTCGTCGACCACGCGGATCGAGGAGACCAACTCGACCGCGCGGACTGGCTGGACGCCCGGCTTATCAAGTAGCCAGCGACTATTTCCAGATTTCACCACGGAGATCACGGAGGACACGGAGGGGGGAGGAGGAGGAAAGTGGTACCCTAATGCGCGGACGAGCCAAACCGAGAGCTGGGCTAAGAAATGGCTGAACTAACTGATGGGGACAGGATTTGGAACCGGGCTTGTGGCAGTGATCAATTACGAACTCTGCCAGGGGACTGTGCCCTGGCCGACATGTTGCGGGCACACAATCTCACGATGAATGGCGGCGTGTTACACGCTGTGGAGTGCCTAACGGCCAGTGAGCTAGCGGACGCCGAGGCCGGATACCGTTTCTATGGGCTGGGGGAAGTTTCGTTGCTGTTTACGAAGGCACGGTCGCTTTTCGAAGTGGATGACGAGCTAGAGGATCACGAGCTTCTGTTAGACCGTCGCTACGCTGCGCTCGTCCCGACGGACAGTTTTCTCGCGGATTGCTTTGAAACTCGCCTAAGGTCGAACCCTTCAGAGTTTGCTCCTCTTCGGCCGCAAGACATGGACTGAGGCACAACCTCAGAATTCCTACGCGTCTCTCTCCGTGTCCTCCGTGGTGAATTCCCCGGAAAGCGCTCGCTTTAGCCGCCCTACGCCGTTTTTCCCCCGTGGGGTATGATTACCGGCTTGAAATTCGGCCCGGCACGGTCGCCGGACGACTGGCTCATGGTGGATGCGAAAGCGGATGGCGATGAAAACCGACGAATTGCGCGAGAAGTACCTGGAGTTCTTTGCCGGCAAGGGCTGCACGCGCCGCCCGAGCGACGTGCTGGTCCCCCGTTGGGACCCGAGCGTGCTGTTCACCCCGGCCGGCATGAACCAGTTCAAGGACCACTTTCTCGGCAAGTGCAAGCTCGAATACACGCGGGCGACGAGCTGCCAGAAGTGCCTGCGCACAGGCGACATCGACAACGTCGGGCGGACCGCCTACCACCACACGTTTTTCGAGATGCTGGGCAATTTCAGCTTCGGCGATTACTTCAAACGCGAAGCCATTGCCTGGGCGTGGGAATTCCTGACCCACAAAAAGTGGCTGGGGATGGACCCTAAGCGGCTGACCGTGACCGTCTACCTGGACGACGACGAAGCCGCCGGAATCTGGCAGAAGGACATCGGCCTGGCGCCGGACCGCATCACTCGGATGGGCGAGGACGATAACTTTTGGCCAGCCGGCGCGCCGACCAACGGCCCGGACGGCGTTTGCGGGCCGTGCAGCGAAATCTACTTCCATCCCGACAAGGGGAGCGAAGTCGAAATCTGGAACCTGGTGTTCACGCAGTTCAATCGCGTAGGCGCGCCGCCCAACAATCTGCGGCCGTTGCCCAGCAAGAACATCGACACCGGCATGGGCTTGGAGCGTTGCGCGGCCGTGCTGCAAGGCGTCGATACGAACTACCACATCGACTCGCTGCGGCCGATTGTCGAGGCGGCCGCCGAGGTTTGCGGACAAAAGTACGCTGCCGGGGAAGACAACGGTCGCCGGCTGCGCCGCATTGCCGATCACGTGCGGGCCTGCGCGTTCGCCGTGCATGAAAACGTCTACCCCGGTCCGCGCAAGCAGGAGTACGTGATTCGCCGCCTGTTGCGCCGCGCGGTGCTCGACGGCCGGCAGATGGGCGTACGGGCGCCGTTCCTGCATCAACTCGTCGGCATCGTCGCCGAGATGATGAAGCAGCCGTACCCAGAATTGACCGAGAGCGTCGATCGCGTGGCGCAGGTGATTCGCGGCGAGGAGGACGATTTCTTCTCCAAGATCGACGCCGGATTGGCGCGGATCGAACGGGTATTCCACGACATGGAATCGCGCGGCGTAGTGATGGTGCCGGGCGCGGAAGCCTTCGACATGTATCAAACGTTCGGCTTCCCGCCGGAATTGTTCGAAACGATGGCGGCGGAGCGGAATTTCAGCTTCGATTGGAACGGCTTCCGCGCCAGCATGGACGACCACGGCGTGAAATCCGGCGGCGGACAGCGCGTGGAGTTGTTCAAGAGCGGCCCCTTGGACGCGCTCAAGAAAGTCATGCACGGCACCAAGTTCCTCGGCTACGAAACGACCGAGTCGCCAGCCGTCATCAAGGGCATCATCGCCCAGGATAAACTCTGCGAGACGCTCACCGAGGTCGGCCACGAGCAGCCAGTGACGGTGGTGCTGGATCAATCGCCGTTCTATGGTGAGAGCGGCGGGCAGGTGGGCGATTCCGGCGAACTGACCGGCGACGGTTTTCGTTTCGAGGTGATCGACACGCAACGCGACGGCGAATTCGTCCTGCATTTCGGGCACTTGAAAGAAGGAAGTCTGAGGCTCAACGCGGCGGTCACGGCCAAGGTCGACGCGGCGCGCCGCCAGGGCATCAAGCGAGCGCATTCCGCGACGCACATGCTGCATCACGCGCTGCAGAAATACGTCGGCACGCACGCCACGCAACGCGGCTCGAAGGTCGATCGCGATTGGCTACGCTTCGATTTCACGAACAACGGCCAGGTCGATCGCGAGACGCTCGCTAAGATCGAGGCCGAGGTGAACGAGCGGATCATCGCCGCGGAGCCGGTAAGTTGGCAAGTGACGCCGATCGCCGACGCCCGGAAGGCCGGCGCAATGATGCTGTTCGGCGAAAAATATCCGGACATCGTCCGCATGGTCACGATGGGCGAGTTCAGCCGGGAACTCTGCGGCGGCACGCACCTGACGAACACGGGACAAACCGGGTTGTTCAAGATTCTCAGCGAGGAAGGCGTCGCCACGGGCACGCGCCGCATCACAGCGGCGACGGGACTCGGAGCGCTGGAGCGCATTCGTCAGACGGAACATGCCCTGGCGGAAACCGCCGCGGCGCTCAAGGCTCCTTTGGCCGAAGTGCCGGCACGCGTGGCGACTTTAGCCAAGGAAGTGCGCGAACTCAAGAAGCAACTCGCCTCGGCCAGCACCGCGGGCGAGATGTCCCCGGAGAAGCTGCTGGAAGGCGCCGAAACCGTCGCCAACCAGCGCTTCGTCGTGGCGGAAACGCCCGGGGCGGACGCGAACGTGATGCGGCAGTTGATCGATCAACTTCGCCGCAAGGCGTCGCCAATCGCCGTGCTCTTGGCCAGCGGCGCGGATGGCAAAGTGACGCTGGTCGCGGGCATTTCGCGCGAGTTGGAAGAACTCGGCCTGCACGCCGGCAACTGGGTCGGCGAGACCGCAAAAATCGTGGGCGGTCGCGGCGGCGGCAAGTCGGATATGGCCCAGGCCGGTGGCAAGGAACCGGACAAGATCCCGCAGGCGCTCGAATCCGCCAAGGCCTCGATCCGGGCGCAACTCGCCAGGTAGACCATGCGCGTCGGCCTAACGATCGTCGCGGC
>JALHLM010000014.1 GCA_022844585.1 Pirellulales bacterium
CGCCAAACCGCCCAGGCCGTCCACTTCGCTTTGACCATAGGTCTGGAGGAACAATTCGTAGGCGTCCCCGCCCATTCCGTTGTCTCCGAACAATCCGTTGAGCGTGCCGCCAAACGAATAGTCGTCCTGGGTCACGAGCCGGCTGACTGCTTTGAACATGTCGCCATTCTCAAAGTCGAAGCCGTTGACGCTCGGCAGGAATGCCATCCCATCCGTCCGCTTCAGCGCGAGGCTCACCGCATCGCTGTCCGACAAAGGAAATGGCTGACCGAGATGCACCGAATGCTCGGGCGCTCCATTGTCACGGGAGAAGTATTGGCCGTCGGTCGCCGCGACCGGAATTGTGAATTGAATCTGATCTCGGTAGACCGGGGCTTCCGTGGACGCCACGTTACTTTGCTGATGAATCGAGTTCGGCGTGATGCGCAGGCCGTCGTAGATCACTTCCACGCCGCTGCGGAATCCCAGCCCGACCAGATTCGCGACCCCGCCTGGACGAGCGTCATATTCGTTGTCGAAGGTGACGCCTTCGATCCATGGCAACACTTCGACGCGATACGTGTTGGTCGGCTGCGAATCAGAATTCCGCTGAATTGTGACAGTGTAATCGCCTGCGTCCATGTCCTCGGGAATGGTCCACCCGTACTTGCCGTTCTCGAGCTGTTCGAGCTCGAACGGGTGCTCACTGCCATCCATGTCGTCAATCGCCGTGAGTTGCGCAGGTCCGCTGACGTTGATGGTTTCAAAGACGACCGTTTCCGTCACGCTGGCATCGTCGGCATGCACGAGATACGGCTTCGTAAAGGCGGTTTCCCATGCGGCGAGCGTGATCTGCTGAAAGTTCACGCTACCCGCGTTACCCACGACGCCCGCGGTCCCCACGCTTCCGGCAATGCCGTTGGCCCCGTCGTCGCCCGCACGTTCCGGTTCCGCATCGCACCGGCTTGAATCGTTTCCAGCTTCCCCGCCTTCCCCGCCGTGGCCGCCCAATCCGCGTGCGCCCGCCGCGCCTCCAGCGCCGCCCGTAGTCACAAACTCGGACGCCTGCAGGTTCGTGTCCGACGGATCGTTGACGTAGTGGACAAAAACGTGTCCGCCTTTGCCGCCGATTCCGCCCTGCCCGCCGTCGCCGCCATCGCCACCGTCTCCGCCATCACCGCCATAACCTGGTCCGCTCTTGCAATCCACGAGGCCGTTGATAGCGCGCCGACCTTTGGCGCCATCTCCACCCTCGCCCCCTTGCTGGCCTTGCTGACCTCGACCGCCGCGCTGACCTGCCAAGAAGATGTCCGGAAGATTCGCCTCATACGCATCGCCGCTGGATGTCGTGTTCGTTTCGAGCGCGAAGTCTTTGACGTACAGGAACACGCTCGGCGCGGCGCGGCCGGTAGTACCTACCACGCCATCGCTACCATTGATCGCGTCGCCGCCGTCTTTGCCATAAAAATCGCCGTCGCTAGCGTTGGGATTAAATGTCGGAGTCCCCTTCGGCGCCTGCGCCAGCGGATCGATTTCGTCCGCGGTCGTGCCATTGCCGAACCACGTGATCTGCGCGCCGTTCGTGCTGCGAACCGTTTCGGCGACGATGATAAACTGCGTGATGCTTTCTGACAGGACCAACACATCCCCGTCCAGCACGACTTCCTTGGCCAAAATGACCGCGGTGTCCACCAGCTGCGTGTTCTGATAGCGCACCACGCGGGCGTCGAAACTATTCGCCGCCACGTTCGCGCCGGTCTCGGAACCGTTGACCGCTTCGGGGTCAAGCACGCCGACCAGCCCGGTGCTGCCGGCGGTCCAGCCGGTCGGCGCCTTCAAGGGCGCCAGGTCCATCCCCGTCCCTGGCCTGAGCACGTGGACTCCCGCACCCAGCGATACGGGCTGGCTGGAGCTGTTGGCCTGAAAGTGAATCGTGCCCAACTGATCGAGCGAACCAAGTTCCAACTGGCCGACCATCGCGCGAACTTGCTCAAGCACTGCCGCGGCGTTCGGCGCTGGGTTGGCCGGCGCAGTTTGTGTTCCGCCGGGTAAAGTGCGGCCGACGTCGCCAAGGTCCACCACCAAGGCCGAGCTGCTACCGCCGCCCATTGCATCAACCGAGATCTGCCCAGGGTTGACCGACATCAACTGTCGACGTTCCAGCGATTCCAAGGTGAGTTTATGGCTGGGGTTGCGACGCTTCGTGGTCGGCTGCTTGGAATTGCGGAAAATGCGGGTGGAGAATCGCATGGCAGGATCCTTTGATAGGGAGGTCGTCGCTCGGGGGGCTGGCCGATTTATTGAGGTTTCGACCGGCCAACTGAGAGCTAAGCGACAACGGCGGCCCGGCCGCGCGCAAGTAAATTGAAAGTCCACTCTTTCTTCGCAACCTGCCTTGAGGAAATGGTCTCTGCCGCTCGTTTTGAAGGTGACCGTCTTGCGGCGGTGAAGGGCGGCGCCTGGCGGGCGAATTTGGTGGCGCTGAGAATTAAATGCCTACTGGGGCGTGAGCCTGATTGAGTGGCGATGACTTTGCATAAGCATCGGTCCGCCACGGACCGACCGTCTCAACGCTTTCGGGGTTTCCTAGTGCCGCATGCGGTACTGTACGGCCAATGCGCAGCGGAAAGACCCTGCCCTGGACAATGGCGGAAGGCTGGCAATACTCCAGAACGCCAAGAAAGGCCACCTGACGGGTGGAGGCCAAAAGCTGCGCCACGAATTTCAATAAGAATGACGTCAGAACCACCATAAACACGGTTGCCATCGCGCGGCCGTGTCGGTCAGCAGGCGCGGATGCCAGAAAGGCGACACCACCCACGGCCACGTACGCGCCGTAGAGATTGGCGATCACCATGGCGGCGAGGGACAATTCCGGATGCTTTTCCTCGGGCATCGTGGGCGCTGCCAGGCAGTGCCCGACGAAGCCCATCACTAAGTTCAATACGCGGCACGCCAACCACACCAGCGATTCGCGGCAGTAATCGGCCCGCCGGGACGCCGGGAAGCCCAAGACCAGTCAATCGTCCCGCGATCGATCTCGCCCGCTGGCATTCGCGTGCAAACGACGATTTCATGCCGCCATACTGGTTCCGCCAACGATCGAAGGTCGTCTGGCTCACCTCCAACGACTGCAACACCGCAGCCTGATCCTTGCCAGCGTTGAGCATCGCCTCCGCGTCACGCAACTTCCGCACAATCTGCTCCGGCGTATGCCGCTTCCGTCGCTTCGCACTCATCGAATAGGTCTCCTTGCCCTGAGGGCTGAAGACCTTCATAACCGATGGAACAGGAATTCAGTAGCAGGCCAACACAGCCGTTCGGTGTGGTGGCATGCGATGGACATAGAGACGAAGTTCAATTCATTTTGGTGATGAAGGAGTCAATGATGCGCCCGTCGCGAACCAAAGCCACTCCGCAGCGCCCGCAGCGATGTCGCCAGGTTCTGCTATCGTATTCCCATAGCCTATCGGTGGGCTTCATCTTCGACAAAAGCTCGCACCATTCCGCGTTACAGCACCCGAAGACGACGCCGTTATATGTGTGCAAAGATTCCTGAATCTCAACCGTTGTCGGATGCGTCAGCCAGTCAATCGGGACATTCTCCTTCATCTCCAAATCTCCACAGTCGCTAATGTGTTCCTGCAATTGACTCAGGAACCAAAAACGTCACGGCCACAGGAAACATCCGAGCCTGCGGGTCGGCAAAGCGAGCTCGGATGGCCGACGTCTCGCGTGCAATTTCTTCCGGGATTTCCTTCGCTCTAGTCCGCATGGCGTCCTTGTTCCGCTCAAAGCGATCTCGGTCCGGATCATCGAACAGCATAGGCTGAATATACGCCGGCTCTTTGAGTACCGCTTCGATAGATTTCTTCAGCTCCGTCAAGATAAATTCGATGTCATTGGTCTCTTTGTAGGCACGCTCAGCCAACTTTTTCTGCAAGCCCTCGACCATCTGCTTCATCCGGGCCTCCAACGCCGAGGCCAGTGAGGATATGAGTGACGGATAGAGTTCCAGCAACTTCGCCTTCACCACAGACGATGGCTCCTTCGTTGTCGCTCCCGTCAACGCTGATTCGACTTGGCCGACGTTCAGACGTCCGCCCCACTTCTGGTCTTTGATGAAGCCGCCCGCGGCGATGATCTCTTCATGCAGGCGGTGGCTGTCGCCACCGATTACAACCAGCCGGGCGTGGGCGATCAAGGCAGGTGTGTCGAGAACGTCATTGGGAACCACGCGGGCCGTGACGCGCTGGAGTTTCGACCGCCCTTTTTCCGCCCAGACTTCCGCTCTCAGCAACCGCAGGCACATCTGCGGCAACCGGTGGTTGAGATGCGCCAGCACCACGTCATCTCGCCCTCGGGATACCGATTCATCGAAGGTGATCGGGCGAATGTCCTTCGTGTGAGGATGTTCCAAGCCTTCCGCACAAGCGGCCCAACTTCCCTTGAGCGGCGGCAACTGAAAGCACGTTTGACCGCTTTCCGTCTTGGTAGGAATGAGGGCCGGCTGGCCAGCCAACGATAAGCCGACCGCAACGACTTGGCGAATATTGTCCGGTGAGAGGCGAAGTTCTTTGCGAGTTTCCCGATACTGCTCCATCAACGCCTGAACTTGCTTCTGCAAATCCCGTTCAAACCGGAGCATCTTGCGAATCGGCTCGGCCTCCTTCTCAGCGTTCTCGGTGTTCAGCGCGCTGCGTCGTCCGAGCATGGCCTCTTCGACTTGTTCCGCAATCACAGTGCCGACTTTGCCAAGGTCCTCCCGAATGGTTTCGATTTTGAGCGCGACCATTTCTCGCTCTTCGTCGGTGTATGGAACCTCGATTGGTTCCAAGATACGAGGCGGAAAGCGTCGAATTCCCAGGTGGTTGAAGGCGAAGCTCGGATCGCTCTTGAGTCGGCGGATCATGACCACTTCGAGTTGCTTGTGATCCGGTTCTGTGCCCCGTGAGAACCGCTGGTTGTCGAGCAGTTCCAGCAAGGCGCTGAAACTTTCCCGATACCCGTTGTGCGGCGTGGCCGTGAGGAAGAGCTTGTGTTCAAAATGCGGGGCGAGTTCCCTTAGTGCCTGTGTCCGCAATGAATCGGTTGCGTACTTGCCAGCGCCGGATGGGGCACAGTTGTGGGCCTCGTCCACGATCAACAAATCGTACTTGCGGGGATAAGCCGGTTCGCCTTGAGCCGGCAGCGTTTCCCGAAAAAGCCGCCGCGGGCGCTCCCGCTTCAGGAAGTCGATGCTCGTAATGAGTCGCGGAAAGTGGGACCACGGATTGACGTGAATGCCCCGGCGACGGCGAAGTTCACGCATCAAGTTCGAATCCACGATGCGGAAGTCCAGGCCGAACTTGTCCCGCCTCTGGTCCCGCCACTGGATTTGCAGGGCTGAGGGGCAAACCACAAGAATTTTTCTGGCCCGGTGTCGGATGATAAGTTCCAACGCTACCATGCCCGCCTCGATTGTCTTGCCGAGGCCCACGTCGTCAGCGATCAGCAGGTTCGCCCGCGTCATCTGGATCGCCCACACCAAGGGGTCGAGCTGGTAGTCCTCGATTTCAATACCGCTGCGGAACGGCGACTGAAACGTCACCAGCCCTTTTTCGAGGGCAATCTGCTCAGCTTCGCCACGCTTACCAGCCCCACTATCCATACTGCCATGGGAGACGCCTAAGTCCGTTGACTGGATTGCAAAGCAAACAACCGCCACAGCATAAGATGACCGTCGGGTGGTTTCAACGAGCAATGCCAACACATTCTCCTTGTATTCGGTCTGATCGCGTCCAAACCACGGCCTCGGCAGGCCTGGGTCGCCGGCCGCAAGTTCAGCCTGCACATATCCGTGCGTTCGCACTGCTCGCGGCAACTTGCGCGTGTATGTTTGCGGAGAAGATTCGCAAAGTACGGCGCGGATGGAACGCGGCGATGCAATTCTGTCGGTGGCCAGGACGGCAGGCCCGGAGGGCCGATACCAGGTGCGCGAACGCGCGTGCCTGCACCGCCCTTGCGCTCTTGGCGCTCTGTAGCGGCTGTCTCTCTTACAGCCGGCGTCCTCCGCAACTCTTATCACCGCCGCCGCTGGAATCCTGCCTGGGCGAGGAAGTCGTCACCGGCTATTCCGAGTCGGCTGAGTTGGCGTCCTATGCGTCGAACGGATCGTTGCTAGTTCGAGCGTCGGAGTTAGCTGAACAAGCGAAGTCGGCGGAACGTGACGACTCGGAGGTTTGCGTCGATCTCTATTTTCGCGCGGCATGTGCATCGCTACGCGCCGCGGAATGCAGCGGTAGTTTACCCGCGGCCGACCTGCATCGGTCGAGCTTGCAGGGGTTGCTGAGAACTTCTCAGCGATACGGTCGCTACGATCCGCTGAACGGTATTGCGATTCGCGACGCTCGCGGGGGTTCGTTTCTCGTCGGCATAGACTTTCACGGCTTCGCATGGTCCGCCAGCGACTTTCACGACCTGCGCTGCGCGGGCGACTATCAAGATCATGACTTGCGCAATCACTACTTTGCGCCCGGTTGGGGCGTTTCGCTTGTCGTGATTCGCCATACGCGGCATGAATCTACCTTCTTTCGGCCCGACCAGCCGTTTGCAGCGACGGCGGTCTTAGCTCGCTCCGATGAAGACGGCGCGGCGAGTTTAAGTCTCTATAACCCGCAGGTCTATGATCGCGTGACGCTCGGGGATGATCTCGTCCCCTTGGAGCGTGACCTCTCGGCGCCGCTCGGATATGTCGCGCAGAGCGAGGGCCGGCCGTGGTTGACCGGTTTTCTGGAACCGGCCTCAAGCGATGTCGCGCAGAAGCTGTTGATGTTGGAACCAGCTTGCCCGGGAAAGATTCCGCTCGTATTCGTGCATGGTTTGCTCTCCGATCCCATGGCCTGGGCCGATCTCGTGAACGAGCTACGGGCTGATCCGGGGCTCGATCGCCGCTATCAGATTTGGGCCTATCGCTATCCCACCGGGGATGCGGTGTTGGCATCCGCGGCCTATCTGCGCGAGTTCCTCATCTTGGCGCGGGACGCGGCCGATCCGCTGCATAAGGATCCAGCGTACGATCAAATGGTCATCGTCGGCCACAGTATGGGCGGACTGGTCGCCAAGATGCAGGTCGCGGATTCGTACGATCTGCTCTGGCAACGCTTCGCCACGCAGCCCATCGAGTCAGTGCAAGCGCCGCCGGAAATGTTGGAACACCTGGAGCGAGCGTTCTTTTTCGGCCCGTCAAGAACCGTGACACGTGTCGTGTTCATCGGCACGCCGCATCGCGGTTCGGCGTGGAGCCGCCGCTTAGTGGGACGCCTAAGCTCAAGCCTCGTCCGGTTCGACACCGGTCGCAATCAGCAGTTCAGCGACTTTATGGACGCGAATCGAGATATCGTCCGCCCGCAGTTTCGCTCAGGATTGCCGACGAGTCTCGACCTCCTGGAACCCGACAGCCCGTTTCTCGACGCACTCTTGGAGATGCCGGTGAGCTGCCGCGTACGGTTACATTCCATCATCGGGGACGCGCGCGGCGGCGTCATTCATGAGCCCAGCGACGGCGTCGTACCGGTTTCGAGTGCTCGGCTCCAGGGAGTCGAAAGTGAACTCTTCGTCAATGCCGAGCACACGATGTTGCATCGCGATCCCGCCACGACCGAAGAGCTGAAACGCATCCTGCGGGAACACGTCGAGTCGGCGCGCGAAGCGATGCAGGGCGCGATGAGCCGGTGAGGCTTGGCGCCGTGTGGATCTAGGCGCCGTTCTAACGATCGCCCAAGTTCTCGGCGTTGCGAACCGCTGCCACCACGTCGTCGCGTCTACCTTCAACGCCGCTTCGTCACTCGCATAAACGGGAACGCTAAGGAATGATCGTTCGCGCGAGACGCCAGCAGCGCGAACACTTCGTCGGCAACTGCAGGCAATTGAATACGATCGTTGGCTACACGCTGCTGGACGACGAAACTTCCGAGCGCCAACGGCGCAGCGCTCGCCCCAAAGTTATTCCGCACAGCGTTCAGATCATGCACATCCACAAGGCCGTCGCCGTTGGCATCCCCGAGTCCAGTACCGCCGAAATTGTTGCGGACGTTATTAAGATCGACGACGTCGACCACACCATCCCGATTGGTGTCTCCGTCAACGCTGCCGCCTGGAACGCGTACGTTAGCGGTCACAACAGTCGTTCCCGCATCGTCGTCCGTCGCGGTTAACACCACCAAATAGGTGCCTTCGACATCGGGAGTAAAACTGAATTGGCTGTCGTTTCCGCTAGCATACAGGACACCATCGCGTTCAACCCGCCAAGTCGTCGTGAATGTATCCAAGGGTCCTGGATCGCTCACATTTGCGGTCAACGCCACCAGTTCACCGACGGGGTTTTCGGACAGCAGGCCGAAGATTTCTGCCGCAGGAGCCAAGTTGCGCACGGTAACGCGAATGCTCTCCGTGTCAAATCCGCCTTCGTCGTCACGCAGGAACACATCGATGGGATACTCATCTGGCGGCGGACCGAATGGGTCATCTAAATACTGATGGGGGATTTCAATGTCGCGGGTGCCCTTCGGCAATTGAATCACTTCGGCTGTTTCCGCGTCTCCCCAATAAACATGCAACTCGAAACTGTCTTGGGAACCGGGGTCAACGACCGTACCTCGCAAAAACGCTGTCCCATTCTCGTCGGTCGCGCTTGCTACCAGTCCGCTGATTTGTGGACGTATATTGGTCACGTTGACGCCATGCACGCCGCTCGCCGAATGTATGCCGTCTTCGTCCAGAAGATCCACACTGATCACGTAACCAGCCGAGCTTTCGGCGTACACGTGAGCCTTCGGCCCGCCGTCGAAATAGCTATTGGATGTCCCATCCCCCCAATGAACTGTCCAACTGGTAACAATGTCATTACCAGGGTCGGTAATCGCCTCCAGAGTAAGTGTATAGACGGCACCTTCGTTGACGGCGCTCAGACCCCCAAGCTCAATCGAGGGTGGCAAGTCATGAACTTCCACCGTCGTGGCTGTTGAGTCATTGAAGTTGCCGGCCGAGTCCGTCGCGCGCACGCGTACTTCGCTCAAGAAGTATGGGCCATCCGTGATTCCCAATGCCTGCAACTCGCCCCAACTGACCGAGGCAGACTCGCCCATCGCATCGTCAAACTGTCCGTCACCGTCGATGTCCCAGGCAAATGCCAAGGTATCGCCTGCGTCGGGGTCGGTTGATGCCTCTGCCGACAGCGATAATGCGGCTCCTTCCGCAATCGTATACGGCCCGCCTGCGTCTGCGATCGGGGGATTGTTTGCTTTGATGCCGGTGAAGCGTTGAGCGAACACGCCGAAGCCGTCGCCGTCCTGGCCTTCACTATCCCAGGCGATCGTAAAATCTCCGTCTGCGTCGACACCGATGCTTGCCACGTTTTGCTGTCCACGAGTTGTAGAGTTCACTCGAAACACTTCACCTTGCGGCATGCCCTTCGGATCTAACCGCCTCGCGTAAACTCCCCAACTGTCACCGTCCTCATTCTGGCTGACCCAAGAAATGACGGTATCTCCATCTTCGTCTCGGCCAATCGCAGGATATTGCTGATTGCCGGTGGTCGTCGTGTTGACTTGGAATTCTCCACCTTGGGGCGTGCCGTCGCGGCTAAAAGCCTGGGCATAGATTCCATAGCCGTCACCATCAGCCCCATTGCTCATCCAGGCGATGATGAAATCGCCTGTTCGGTCCATGGCGATTTGCGAGTTTCGCTGAGAACTGCCGGTCGTCGAGTTGACGCGAAACTCATCCGTGAGCGGTTGGCCGAGGCTGTCGTAGCGACGTGCATAGACGCCATAGCCGCTCCCGTCCTGGCCGAAGCTGGACCATGTGACGACAAAATCTCCGTCAGTGTCCATGGCGACATTTGCCAGACGCTGGTCGCTCAATGTGAACTGGTTGATTTGGAACTCTGTGCCTTTCGCCTTGCTTAAGCGGTCGAATTGCCGGCCATAAACACCATATCCAAATCCGTCCTGGCCCTTGCTCTCCCAAACGATGACGGAATCCCCGTCGTCGTCAATGGCCACGGTCGATCGTCCTTGAAAATCAGCGGTCGTTACATTCACACGGAACTCGTTACCTTGCGGATTGCCACTCGCGCCGAACCGTCGCGCGTACACGCCATACCCGTCGCCGTCCTGGCTCTCGCTGCTCCAAGTGATAACGGCACCACTGCGACTTCCGAAGGATGCCGTCGAGAAGCGTTGATGACCTACGGTCGCTTGCGAGACCACGTATTCGTTTCCTAAGGGCTGGCCCTCGGCATCGAAGTTCCGAGCATAGACGCCCCAACCATCGCCATCTTGATTCAAGCTCGCCCAGGTGGTCACGAACGCACCGTCGGGCCGCATGGCAAGATTCGCCAACGACGCTGGCGATGTTCGTTGATCGCCCTCTGAATGCTGATTGACGGCGATTTCAGGGCCAACGGATTGTGGGATAGCGATCGTGAACGATCGTGAAAAGGCTCCGCCAGCATGACCGTCGTAGTCGCCATCGATTGAGTATCCAATGCTGCATTGAATCGCGTCGGATGCGATAAGCCTATAGCCGCCATCGCCCAGAGTCTCTGACAGAACCAGATGCACGGTTGGCCCATATCCCAATGCATCCGGCTCGGCGTCGATTCGTTCAATCAGATGGCTGATGTCAGTCCCATTTCGATCCAAACGCCAATTCTCGATGTGCCCCGCACTACGCGAATTGTCCGGCTCGCTGTCGATCTCCACATCGCCGACGAAATGCATGGTCAGTCCCCGCGCACCGTCAATCAAGCGTTCGCCTTCATCAATGGGTCGATCGTCGCCGGTAACATGTACGCGCGTGACAAGCGGTGGTGCCGGCGATTCCATGAGCGTCGTGACGGAACCGCCAGCGAACGAGACAATTCGTTCACGGCTGTACGCCGAAAACGCGCCCGGAATCACTGGACCGACTTTCTGGCCGTTCGAGTCGATGAACTGCATTCCCTCGCTCCACGCCACAATCCCCTGGCCGTCCCAGAGCATTGCTGGGCTTGGTGTTTCAAACCAGCCAAATCGCGGGTTTCCCACCACGTCCTGATGAATTAGCTGTCCTTCATTAGAGAACACTGCGAAGTGTCCCTGTGCCCCTGGCTCTGCATCATCGACGTCAGCCACGGATACGCCCCAGGTAACGAGGTACTCACCCGCCGCACTCATCGTCACGAGCGAGGTTTCGGAAACCCCCATTTGAAATGGGGCACCTTTTGCCACTCCGCTGGCGTCAAATGTTCGCACATATGCATCCGACTTGTAGGGCGTGTACGCGACAGCAAATTCTCCATCCAAGTCCACCGCTACATTGGGACGTGCTACACCTTGAGTGCCTGAAACAGTGATCAACTGATCTGCCACACTCAAGTCTGCGTTGAGCCGAATTGCTTTGAGTTAAGATACTTGATCCATCCACGACACGATCACGTGCCCGGTTGCGTCCACTGCAACCGTGGGCTGCACCTGATCAATGTCGCTGTTTGTGAGATTCATCAGATCGCCGCGCGGCTGACCCTCGCGATCAAATCGCTGCAAGAAAATGTCCTTGCGCCGCTCATTTGCCGGTGTGATGCTGCAAGCACCAACGAAGCCATCGTCAAGGAATGCAGCCACGCTTTGACCACAAGAACCAAGGTGTGTGATTACGCCGCCTTCACGGTCGCAGAGCGTGCCTCCAACGACAAATCGCCCAGCCGCATCCATTGCCATGGCGGACAGCAGATTCCGATGCTCAAGGAATTGGAATCGCAATGGTCGACGGCGAATTGAACGCCGACTGCCAGACGCACGACTGCTGTGACCCATCATCGGTGTAGCCCTAAGCAAGAACAGACATGATGAAGAACGCCGCCCCAATGGCCTGCAGCCGGACTCGATAATCGTAGCCGAGATTCACGAAGATAGCAAAGAAATCGCGGTTGGCGATTCGGCAGAACACTTTTCGAGCAAACCAATTTGAGACACCAGCCCCGCGAACGACATGCCTCGCGAGTCTTTCCCAAGTCGACAATCGCGAGCTAATTGCGAAATGAGCCTCACGTGCGTCCGTGAATGAAGGACTGGCATTCCTTGGAAACACAAGTGAGCCGGCAATTTAGCAAATTACAAAAAATTCCGGACTGGTATGTACGACTGACTGCAATGCAAAATGGGGGCCTACCCCGGGGGTGCTCGGCGCGTTACATCCTCTTCGCACGCTTCGCCACTCGCATCGCGATTGAACAAGCATCGCGAAAGCCTAGACAACAAGCCTGAAACAGCACGCAAACAGCAGTCAATCAACTGCGAGAATCATTCGTAGTGGGGCCGCTCGACTACTTCCGGCCACGCTTCACGACTTCGCGCAGCTCCAGTCCCAAATAAGCGCAAAGCTTCTCAGCGGTCTCTAAGTTCATCGATCGCTCGGCGCGCATGAAGCGCGAAAGAATTGCATCCGAGATATCGACGTTGGCCGCAAGCTCACGATGCGACATGCCGCAGTTGCGAATCGCATCACGCAATTGACTGGAGAGTGTTTTCATACACTTAACGTATGCGAAGAAGAAACACGCATCAATCACTTGCTGACGATTGACAATAAGCCGAACGCGCGTATAGTTGCAATCACTCTCACGCTTCTTGTTTCTTCACAGGAGCATCTCTCATGCAACTCCACGAACAGTATCGCCCGCGCGCTTGGCACGAAGTCGTCGGCCAAGTCAAAGTCATTCAGCGCATCGAAGCGCTCAAGGCGCGCGGCCTCACCGGCCGCGCCTTCTGGGTGGCTGGAGTGTCCGGTAGCGGCAAGACAACCATCGCGCGCTTGATCGCCAATGAAGTCGCCGATGACTTCGACACACTCAAAGTCGATGCCGGCGAAGTCTCCGACTCCTGGCTCCGCGAAGTCGAACGCGGCCTAGCCTCACGCGGTCTCACCGGACGCGGCCGCGCTGTCATCGTAAACGAAGCCCACGGCCTGCGCAAGGACGCCATCCGGGTATTGCTCGTCATGCTGAAGCGTGTCCCGGCGCACGTCACCGGGGTCTTCACCACCACGGTCGAAGGCCAGTCATCACTGTTTGAAGATTGCGATGACGCCTCACCGCTCCTGTCCCGTTGTATCCGCTTGGACCTGGCCCGGCGCGACCTGGCTAAACCCTTCGCCGAACGCGCCCTGATGACCGCCCAGCGAGAAGGACGAAAGGGCGGGTGAATTCAAAACGCCCGTGCCCACTAAAACGGCCGCTGCCCCAGTACGAATTTCACCGTCTGGGCGTCGCCGCCGGTCGGCATGGGCTCGCTGCCGAGGGCGCGGATGCGCGTCGTGGCGATGCCGGCGTTGAGAAGATGGGCCGCCGCTTCTTTCGCGCGGGCTTCGGCGAGTTGCTTGTTCGCCGTCGGATCGCCTTCGCGGCGCGCGTTGCCGCGGACGATGACGTAATACGATGGAAAGCTCTTGAGCGTTTCGGCGAGGCGATCGAGCACCAGCTTGCTTTGCGGCGTGAGTTGCGAGGTGCCGCGGGCGAAGACGAGCGGCTCCACTTCCAACGTGCCGACTTCGGTGAGACCGTTCCACTGCGGGTCGGTCAGTTCCTCGGCCGTGCGCTGGCCGCGGATCGTTTCGTCCTCACCGCCAGCGATCATGCCAGGGTGGAAATGCTCGTCGTACATGGCCCGGGCGATCTTATCGTAATACCACTGATGCGGCTGGCCGCCGGTGGGATCGGTTTCGAGCCCACCGGTCTTTTGGAGAACCGCCACGATACCCCGCATGATTTCATCCAGCGGATGCAGGCCATGCGAAGCCTCGCCTGCGAGCACGCCGAAGTGGGCGTAGTTCTCTTGCGTGTTCTTCCAGAGGATTTTGGCGGCGAGCTGTTTGGCCTGCGCTTCCGAGAGCGGCGCGCGCTGCTGTTCGGCGTCGTCGCGGACGGCCTTGGCCATCCCGCCGGGTTGGCGTTCCAGTTCGTAGGCGGCGCGGCGGTAGGCCTCGATAACTTTCTTGACCAACGGTTCATTCTCCAGCAAATACGCGCGCTGAATCACCAAGACGTCGACGATCTTGCTTTGGAACTTCGAGCTATCGATCAAGATGTGCGCGCCAGGCGTTTCCAGCGCGCGGGAGACGTGCGGTTCCCACAACACGTAGGCCCGGGGTTCGTCCGGCTTGGCGGCCTGGAATTGGCGCAGCACGTCCTCGGCGCCTTGCGCGTCGATCCACGGCGACGCCGGGAGTTGCGGCAAGCGAAAACTGGCCATCACGACGCGGGCGAGCGTCTCGCTCGGGGAATCGCGCGTGACGACAAATCGGGCGTCCGGCTTGTCGAGCGCATTGAGATTCGGCACGCCTTGCTTATAGGCGACCATGGCGTCGGCGCCGTTCGACTCGTCGATGACCATTACAATGGTGCCCGGCGACTCGCCGAGCCGAGCGCTCGCGGTGAGCAGCGCATCGACCGTGAAGACGGCGAACGGCGTTTCGCCGCTGCGCAGGGTCTGAATCCGCTGGCCGTAGTTGGCCTGATCGTCGACTACGTTCAGGCCAATGGCCTGCGCGTCGAGTTCGCGGCGAAACGCCGGCGAGCGTAAGACGCAATAACCGGAGAAGGAATCGAGGGCGACGGTGATCTCGGTATCGTGTGCGGGCGTCGAGCCTGACTGCTGCACCACCACTTCCCGGCCGCGCGGCGCGAAGACGAATTTATAGACGGCCGCGCAAATGCCCAGCAGCACCAACCAAATCACGACTGCGCCGAGAACTTTGCCGGAAATGCCCTGACTCACGGGGAACAATCCTCAATGGATAAGGCGACGAAAAAAGCGCGGAAGGAACCGCGAAAGGCGCGAAATGACACGAAAGTGGAGAAGGGAAGTGAATGTGTTCGGAGTCCTTCGTGGCACCTTCGGTGCGATGCCTGAACTAATTCCTGGGGAAGGCTACGGGCATTGCAAATTCAACTCCCGCCTGCGATTCACTTTTGCGATATTTCGCGCCGTTCGCGGTTTAGCTCCTTCGTATTCTACCTCCGACGATTGCGTCCGGCGGCACGGGCAACGGCCACGATGAGGAACACGCTAAGCACGACGATGACGATGAAGCAGACGCAGAGTCCGCCCAGCCCTGCCAAATCGCCGCCGTTGGCTGGCGGGTTGCCGTAGACGGCGCCGTCTTGGGCGAGGACTTCGTCCGGCGAGCGGGCCGCGGCGCCTTCGCCAATCGGCACGTTGATCGGCGTGGTGAGGCTATCCAGGATGGCAACGGCGGCTTCCTCGGGCAGCGCGGCGGCGAGTTCGTACTGCACCGTCGAGGCGTCGTCCGAAGCGTCGGTTGCGCCCACTTCGCCGAGTGCGGCCGCCATAGCTTGTTCGAGCGCGGCGGGGTCATCGGCGCGGCGGTAGCTGTGGACCTGTTTCGCGAGCGCGTGTTCTTGGACCATATCGACGCCGATGCAATCGACCGTCACGCCGCGCGCGAGCACATCAGGCAGGTACGCGCCAAGCAACTCCGGATCATTGGCTTCGCCGTCGGTGACAACGAGCAAGCGAGACGTGCCGTAGCCGCGTTGGGACTGGCGTGCCTGCAAAAGGCGATCCGCGGCAACTTTCAGGTACTCGCCCAAAGGCGTGCCGCCGGAGGCCTGGCAACGATCGATGGCTTCCAGCAGCCGAGGTCGATCCAGCGGCGCGAGGTCGTAGAGCCAGCCGTTCGCGCCCTCGATGTCGGAAAAGACCAGTAGCCCGACTTCGGCGCTCGGGTCAATTCGATCGACGACCTTGGCGAGCGCGGTCTTGGCCACGTCCATGCGCGACGAATTGGAACTCGACATCGTGTCGCGCATCGAACCGGAAGCATCGAGCAGGATCACGACATGATCGCGGCCGAGCTTTACGCCGTTCGGCGCGCTCTCTTGGCCATTGGCCTGGGCGGCCAAGATCACACAGACAATAGCGACCGAAACGCAGAGCTTGTTCAAGGCGATCCTTCACATTCGAGCGGTTGCGCGGCAAACAACGTCGATTGCTCCGGGCGCTGACGCTTCCGGCTCTAAAACGGGTGATTCTGCTAGAAGTCAAAATCACCCTGTTGGAGCGCTTCGGCGGAGACCTTCAGCACGCGGAATTCGACGCGCATGTTTTCTTTCGCCTGGTCGAGGTTTTTGGGCCGCGGGATTTTCGGTTCGCGGACGCCTGCGCCGACCGGTTGGAATTGGCTTTCGTCGAAACGGATGCCTTGGGCCTTGCCGTATTGAATCAGCGCGTCGCGAACGGAATTCGCCCGGGCGAGGGAAAGATTGAGCGCCGCTTGCATGGTTTCACGCGGGTTCGGATCCGTCCCGTCGAACGTGCCGCGTTCCAGCAGTTTGACGATTTCGGCCGTCGATTCCAGGTTGAGCGGCTTATTTTGCAGCGAGTAGCGGTAATTGCCGGATTGGCCGGTGCGTTGGATGAGCCCCTTCGCCATGCCGGCGCGGACAAAGTCAGCGAGCACTTTCGTGGGATCGGCATGGCCGCGGATCGACATCACCGCGTTGCCATAGGTGGATGCGGCCTCCAACGCGCGTTGGAAGTCGGCGCCATACACCTCGGGAGGGAACGTGTCCTGGTTGGGTTGAAAGTTGATCGTGAAGCTGACGATCGTGCGGCCGTCGTCGGTGAGGAAATCTTCGTCGCTGCCGGCTTCCGGGCCAGCGAAGCGCGGCGTGCGGATCGCGCTCACGTCGGCGGTGAGTTTGCCGAGTTTGGCGAGTTGCACGAAATCAAACTCGGCCGGGAAGAATCCCGTGCGGACGTCGGCGTAGCCCTGCTCCTTGGCGAGGTTGAGCGCGAGCTTCTGCTTTTCTTCGAAGCCGTTGAGGTTTCCCTTCTCCGTGAAGAAGCTGACGTTGCCGGGCAGGCCCACGAACGTGCAGTCGCTAATCAGCCCGTGGGCGTCGACTTCGAGCGTCGGCAGCACCGCCGGGCCATAAATCTTCTGGGCGAGCTTCAACACTTCCATGTATTTGGGGGACGAGCCGTTCGTATCGTACTCCTTCTTGAGCGGCACGATCTCCTCGCAAGCCTTCAAATAGCCGGCGGCGAATTTCTCCACGGTCGCGCGGTTGGCGTCGTAAAAGTCTTTGCGGCAGGCGTAGACGTCGGCAATCGAGCGGCTGAGGTAGGCCGTCGAGTCCAACACATGCGCGCCCTTCACCGTGCCTTCCGCGCCGGAGCCCGTGCCGTCGAGCGCGCCGGTGAGGCCAAGCATGTCGGGCGAGATCACCGTGCAGGCGTCGATCGAGGGATCGGCGCGAAATAACGCCGCGGGGCCTTTCTCGCCGGTCAGGTCATCGGCCCAGACGACGGTGATGTCGCTCCACTTCAAACCGGCGACGCGGAGAATGTCGTCCAGCATGCCGACGTGCGGGCCGTTTTTCTGCAGGCAGATTTTCTTGCCTTTGAGATCGTTGGTCTTCTTCAAGGCTTCGCGCGAGACCAGGTGATCGCCGGCCGACCAGGTGAGTTGCAGGAACACGACCGGCTTCGTACGCGGATCGTTGCCAAGCGCCTCAGAGGCCAGGCCCATCATGCTGAAGGTGCCGCGCAGGAATGGCGTGTCGCCTTGCAGATACCGCTTTACCTGGCCGACGAAGTCGTCGCCTGGCACGAGGTTCAGCTTGAGGCCATGCTGGCCGTAGATGCTGTTGCCGGTCGTGGCGAGGCCGCCGTTCGCGTAGAACGTGGCGACGTCGCCGCCCCAGGTGATGTAGGGGACTTCGAGCGTCTTGGCGGCGTTCTGTTTGACCGGCCCGACTTGCACCGCGCCGACGACGTCTTTGAATTTTTGCTGCCCGGCGGCGCGATCGGCCAGCAGGGCGATGGCGAACAAGCAGAGCGTGGATACGAACAAGCGTTTCATCGGTGACCTCAGGCATGCGAAACGGCGCGGACAACCCCCACAATCAGTACCACTCTTGGGGAGGAAAATCAACCTGAACGCGGAGCGGTTGGTTCTTGATGCATTGATGTTGGCGAAAAAAGCCCAGGGAAGGCCTCCCGGAGTCTAACCATCACCGGGAGTCTTTTGGGGGCCTTCCCTGGGCTTGTCAGCGCGCCGCTGGAATAACCGCGCGCCGTTTTTGCGGCGGCGGTTGTTCCATCGGCGTCGGGAGACGCCTCTTACAGTGGATAGAGGTGCAGGCGTCGGCGAAACTTGGCGCGCGAATTCCGCTATTCCACCGTGTACTGCGGGTGCAGCGGCGTGCCTTGGGTGGCCAGCATGCGGTTGATGGCCGTGAGCAATGCCCGTGCGCTGGCTTCGATGCTATCCGTCGAAGCGCCTCGGCCGCGGAACGTGGCGCCGTTCTTTTCCAACTCGACGTTCACTTCCGCTTGCGCGTCTTTGCCCATCGAGACGCTGTGGACGCGGAACTCGCGGCATTTGACGTCGGTGCCGGTGATCTTCTCGATGGCGAGAAACACGGCGTCGACCGGGCCGTCGCCGGCTTGCACCGTTTCGGTGACTTGCTCGGCTCCGCGCGCGAGGGTCAGCGCAACCTGCGGGATGCCGCCGGTGCCGCAGTGCATCTGGTACGACACGAGCGACCAGCTTTCCGGAATCTCGCTCATCTGGTTTTCCACCAGCGAGGCGATGTCGCTGTCGTAGACTTCCTTCTTCTTGTCGGCGAGCACTTTGAATTGCTCGAATACGGCCTGCAGTTGCTCGCCGGTGAGATGGTAGCCGAGGTGCTTGATGCGATCGGCCAGCGCCGCGCGGCCGCTGTGCTTGCCGAGCACCAGGTCGGTCTTGGTGAAGCCCACGTCCTCGGGGCGCATGATCTCGTAGGTCGAGCGCTCCTTGAGCATGCCGTCCTGGTGGATGCCAGCCTCATGGGCGAAGGCGTTGCGGCCGACGATGGCCTTATTGCGCTGCACCAGCATGCCGGTCACGTTGGAGACCAAACGGCTCGTCGGCACCAGGCGCTCGGAGACGATGTTCGTCGAACACTGGGAATAGTCGTGGCGCGGGCGCATCGCCATCACGACCTCTTCCAACGAGCAGTTACCCGCGCGCTCGCCGATGCCGTTGATGGTGCATTCGATCTGCCCCGCGCCGGCTTCGACCGCGGCCAGGCTGTTCGCCACGGCCAGGCCCAGGTCGTCGTGGCAATGCACGCTGATCACGGCCTTGTCGATGTTCGGCACGCGTTCGCGCAGCGTGCGAATCACGTTCGCGTAGTGGGCGGGCGTGGCGTAGCCGACGGTGTCGGGAATGTTGACGGTCGTAGCGCCGGCCTTGATCGCGGCTTCGACGACGGCGCAGAGAAAATCCGGTTCAGTTCGCGCGGCGTCTTCCGGGGAGAATTCCACATCGTCGAGATAGCCGGCCGCGCGTTCGACGCCGGCAATGGCGCGCGCCAGGATCTCGTTCTTGTCCATCTTCAGCTTGAATTCGCGATGGATCGCGCTGGTGGCCAGGAAGACGTGAATCCGCGGGCGTTCGGCGCTTTTGAGCGCTTCCCAGGCGCGGTCGATGTCCTTTTCATTGCAGCGGGCCAGGCCGCAAATGACGGGGCCGCGGACTTGCCGGGCGACTTCGCGGACTGCTTCGAAATCGCCGGGCGAAGAAATGGGAAAGCCGGCCTCGATGACGTCGACCTTCATGTCGGCCAACGCCTGGGCGACTTCCAGCTTCTCGGCCAGGTTCATGCTGGCCCCCGGCGATTGCTCCCCGTCGCGCAGCGTGGTGTCGAAAATGATGATCTTCCGGTCGTCACTCATGGGACTGATATCCGTGATTCGGTTTGGTTGTTGTGCGAAACATGATACCCCCGCGCGGATTGCCGACCCCTGGCCGGCGCCGGCAACAACAACCAGGAACGGGATGGGAGCAAGGCTTTGGGAAGGGGCATGGTGGAAGATTGTGAGTTTGAAGCTTTGAGTCGGGAGTTTGAAGTTTTCAGTGTTCAGTTTTCAGCGTTTCGGTTCAGCGATCATCTATTAGCCGCGATCCTCCCCACTGAAAACTGAACACTGAAAACTTCACACTACCCCACAAAAAAACCCCCGGGCTTGGAGGCCCAGGGGTCGTTGGCAATCGCTGTTCATTGAGCGTGCGAACCCTAAGCCTTGCGCTCCGAAAGCGCCAAAAGCAACAAGGGCAGCAGGTCCAGCACGCGGTTCATGTCAGCATTCTCGGCAAATTCTGTCCACTTTCAAGAGTGTAGCTGGCAAAAAAGGTTCGGTCAAGCTGGGGGACGGGCGGTTGTGTGGTCCTAATGCGATGCGGACGTCGAGTGTCGGCGCGCATCAAAGTCTTGGAAAGCGAAAAGGAATTGGAGAGGCGCCCTAAACCTTTGTTGCGTGACGGGGCCAGAAGCGGGTGTTCGGTGGGCATTGTGGGCTGCACACCTTCCAGTTTTAGGCGCGATCCAGGCGCTCACGATTCTGGAACTATGCCGTCTTATGGTGCGATTCTGAAGATATCGCACTGCACCCCTGGCGTTCTGTGTGGTTTTCGGCGAGCGTCGTGCCGAGCGCGAGGTAGCGGGTACACATCTTTACATCCCCGCCGGGAAATCGTCGTTTGCGCCAGGGTCGTCCGGATAGTCGCCCTTGCGTAAGTAGCGCATCGGGTCCGATAAGCTGGCCCAGATGACGGCGGCGACAATAACCACTGCGATCAGAATGTAGACGAAGGCGCCGGTCATAAATCACTTCTTTCGTCCGATTGCGTGAACGCCGACCTCGGGCATTAGTCGTGAGCGACTAAACACGCCTTGGGCTAAGAATCGCCGATGTATACGCCTGACGAAATGACCAAGCCGCGACTCGTCGGAGTGCCGCGAATGCAATACCTCGGGCAGATGCTTTGAGAAGGGGATCATTTGCCCCGTTTTCTCGCGAGTGTAGGACATGCGTACCGCGGCATCGTCAAAGTCGATCTCCGAGAACAATGTCTTGAGTCCATCGTACGTGAACCGCCAGCGATCGAGCGGCATCTGAGAAGTCTTGCGGACAATGCACTCGGCCAGGAAGATTGCTCCGCCAGGTCGCAAAAGTCGCGTCAGATTCCGCGCGGCGATGAAGGGATTGGCGACGTAGGTGAGCACCTCGAGGCAAATCACCGTCGCGAAGGCCTCCCGGTGTCGCTCAACGAACTCGCTGTCATCGTCTGCGATGTCGAACAGTTCGTCGACGCCCTTTCCCAGTTCAATATCAGTGCCGAGAACCTGCTTCGCGCCCAATTCGCGGAGCAGCGCGTTTACATCGACTGGATCGTATTCGTAATGCCGCGCGCCCACCAGCAATACCGGATCGACAATCGCACCTGCATTCGCTCGAAGAAACGTCTCGTGGGCTCGTGTGGCCATTTGATGAGGTTAGCCTTAAGAGCCCCTAAGCCGACAGGCAGTTGCTAATGCCGCGGCTCGGTTCACTGTGACGGCGCGACTAAGCGCAACTGACGGCGTCTACACTCGATGATCCGTCCGATGGCGCGGCGAGTTCCGGAGTACTTCCCGTGCGATCGGACCAGCGGCGGCGGAATGACCAAAGGCCATGCAGAAATCCGGCGCCCCAAGTGAAGTGGAGAATCGCAAAAATCAGGGGAAGCAACGGCAGGTCCACCCAGCGATTACGCGATGCGGTGGTCACCGACGCGGCGATGCTGGCGGTGGCGTAGACGGAGATGGTGCCCAGGAGCCCCCAACGGGCCACCGAAGAAAAGGGCGATGCGACGGCCAGCACGGCCAGCCAAGCGACGAAACCGGCGGCGATCAACTGGCGAAACGCCATCTGTCGCGGATGCTTCTGCAGGACACGGACTTTCCAGTAGCCGTATTGATAGTATTGTTTCGCCAACAGCCGCATTGAGCTGCGGCAGTAGTAGACGGATTTCACCGCAGGGCTCAGAAGCAAGCGACCGCCCGCCTCCCGCACCCGCGCGTTGAACTCGGCATCCTGGCTGCGGATCATGTCCTCGTCGAACAGGCCAACCTGTTCAAACAAGTCGCGGCGATAGGCGGGGAAGGGAATGGTTCCGGCCCACATTTCCCGATCTTTGACGGTGCGATAGGAGTTGCCCCCCACGCCAAAGGGTGAACTGACGGCGGATGCAATTGCGTGGGCCACCCAGGTTTGTCCCACGATCTCCCAGGGGCCGCCGACGCCCTGGCAATCGCGCGTGCGTAGCAATTCGACGCACGTCCGGACGTAGTCTGGAGCGATTTCGCAATGACCGTCGACGCGAATGATGTATTCGCCCCGAGCGGCATTGATCGCGACGTTCATCCCTGTTGGCGCAATTCGGCCCGGGTTGTCGACCACTCGCACGTTCCGATCCGCCGCGATTTGTTGGATCAATTCGCGCGTGTTGTCTTCGGACATGCCGTCGGCCAGCACCACTTCGTAGCGATCCCATGGATAGTCCTGCGCAAGCACGGCGCCGAGACTGAGCCGGATTGATTTAGCCTCGTTACGCACCGGCATAACCACCGTAGCGAACGGCAACGACTCGGACGCCGCGGCCTTCCCATTCGTCGTCGCCAGCGTCGCGGCCAATGCAATGTTGCAATCGGCTGAAGTAGCAAGTGGGCTGTTCGCCGTCATGATAGCAGACTCACCACGGTCTTGAGTTTTCCTGAAGCGGTCCGGGGAATGCGATCCACGGGTTCGAATCGAACCTGCACGATTCCCACGTATTCCCGCAAGTGTGCGGCCATTTCGGCTTCATGCTCGGGACGGAATTCCTCGGCCGGCACATATCGAACAAGAAACGATTCTCGCGTCTCTTGAACAATCTGCGATTCTCGAATCGGAATATTGTATTTGAAGACGGGGTCGAGTCTGCAAACGCGCACGCCCGCCGGCGTCACGACGATGTCATCCGATCGGCCGTCGACCTCTCCCAATAGCGGCAGCGTTCGTCCGCACGGACAGCGCTCATCCCAGCTGGCGATGCGCCCGTGATCTCCGACCCGATAGCGCACAAGCGGCAGTTCTTGCTTGATCAACGACGTGGCGATCAGGTCCCCGGAACCGCTGGAGCTGACGACGCCTTGCTCATCGCAAACCTCCAGGATTCCCGCGTCAGGCCAAATATGAAAGTTGCCCTCCTCGCATTCGGAGGCCCCGGCGCAGCATTCCGTCATGCCGTAGGTGCTTCGCACGGGGCAGCGAAACGCTCGGCGAATCGTTTCACGCTGCTGGGCGAGCAACGGTTCCGCATTGGTCACGATCACCGCGAGCGATATATCCGTGCGGCCGAGGCGCAGCGCTTCGACGGCCAATTCGTTCAGGGCGGAGGGATAGCCCAGCAAGTACTTCACCCGGTACCTGGACAAGGCGTCAAGATAGAACGGAACGCGCTCGGGCGACAAATGGTAGGTCGACAGGTAGAGCTGCCGCATTCCCGCGTTCCAGACCCAATAGGGCGGCGTCTTTTCTTCGACCGGCTTGATCATCTTGCCGCCCAAGATCGCCCAACGGTCATGCAGATTAACACCGTACCAGCGGCGCCAACGCGCCTCAAACAAGGCATACCACTCGCGCTGCGTGCGGCGCGAGTGCCAGAGCGTCATGGGCGTGCCCGTTGACCCGCTGGTCTGGATCTGAACGAGATTGCGCGGGTCGTTGCCGTCCGCCAAATACTGTTTGGGATCGCGCCGCAAGGATTCCTTTTCGAGTATCGGCCAATGGCTCAGTTCTTTCCATCGGTCTGAATCGCCGCCTTGCTGCCGCCACCAGTTTCGGTACGGCGCCGTCTGCTGTCCGGCGATTCGCAAAATGTCGGCCAGGCGCTGACTCTGCCATTCCCTCCATTGATCGGCGGACCAGGACTCCCGTTCGAGCGCCGCATTGACCAACTGCATCGTCTCGCGTCCGTAGCGCTGCCGCCGTAGTTGCCAGCCGCGGAAGGATGCCATGACCGGTCGCAACGCCGGCACGGCATCGTATACGGACTTCAGCAAGTTGGCACTCACCGTGGACTCCGGGATTGAAGGCGATCGAACAATTGCATCCATTGATCCAGCACGTTCGGCCAGTCGCAGGATTCGGCCTTTCGCCGTCCTTGAGCGGAGAGGCTGGACGCCAACGCCGGCGACTGTAACACTTCGCGCACGGCGCCGGTCATCGCCAAATGATCGTTTGCTGGCACCAGTAGGGCCTGCTCCCGATCGGAAACCAAATGCGGCATGCCGCCCACGTTCGTGCTGACCACGCACAATCCACAGGCCATCGCTTCCAACACGGTGACCGGCGTATTGTCAACGCTGGACGTGTTCAAAAAGATATCACCTGCAGACAGCGCCTCGGGCACATCCTGCTTGGCGACCTTCGGCAGAATGCGACACTGCTCCGCCACGCCCAATCGCTTTACTTCGGCGTGGGTTTCCGCCAGCGTGCCGTCTCCTTTGTCTTTGCCAATCATGGTCAGCCGGCAATCGGGATGCTCGTTAAGCAAATGCTTTAACACGCGTGGCGCCATCACCGGATTGTAAATCCCGGCGAATGCCCTTAACCAGATGAGATTTGGCAACGGCGAAGCGCGATGCCGATAAGGATACTTACTGCAATCGATCGGGTTAGGGATTTCGAGAATATCCGGCCGGACGGACCGAAAGGCCTCGCTTAAGTAGCTGGAGGGAGACGTAACTACCGTGGCGCCGTTCAACACGCGCGTCACGCGCCGCGGATGCCGCGCCGCGAAGCCAGGCAAGTCGCCGCCGTGGAGCACAAGGACATGCGGTTTGCGCAAACGGCGAAGCAGTGCACAGACCGCTTCGGCGAAGCGGAACGCCTGCCCGCTGAAAACGTCGACCACGGCGACATCATATTGTCGTCGCCGAGTCCAAGTCGTATGCAGCATGTCGTAGAGGCGCATGGCTTTGTTGGGGATTTGCGACGTCGTATGCACGCGCACGCCACGGGCGCGTAACTGTTCGACGAGGTCTTCACCTACGGCGCGCGACGCGCCTGTGGCGGACAAGTGATTACCGACGATCAGTACGTCGTGCATCGACTTTCTCCACAGCGAAGGCCAACCCGATCATGAAACTAGGGGCCGCAATTCGCATGGCGTTGGACGCCATAAAAAGGAGTCCGTACGCCGCGGTGGCGATGAAGACTCCGCGGATCCTCAGATCCCTGACGCTCAAGATGCGTTTCGCAATGCAGACGCCCAGCACGGCCAGCCCACACAAGCCGAACAGGCCGTGTTCGGCCAGAGTCCGCGTGATTTCGCTATGTGCGGCAAGGGCCTGGAATAACTCGCCACGATGTTCGACGGCCATCCCCGGGCCGACGCCCAGAAAAGGGTTCTCGTAAAACACTTCGAGGTCAGACTGCATTAACACGTCGCGGCCTGTGACGTCAACACTCGAAAATCGCTCCGCCAGCATCCCTCCCGTGAAGTTGTTCAGCAAGGGAAAGATGACGTACATCGCCACGACATAGAGTGCGACTCCGGCGACGATGCAGGCGTTGCGCAAACGAGCTGATTTGGCCGCTGAGAGAAGTCCTGCGGAAACCGACAAGGCGCCCAGGTAGAGACCAGATCGTGAAAACGTCAGCGCCGATTGAGCTCCGAATAGCAAGGTGCATGCGAGCCACAAGGCGCGCTGACTACGATCCTGCTTGGTACATAGCAACAGCGCTGACAGTGCTGCTATGGTAATTCCCATGCTGAAGAGGCCGGACACTTGATTCGGACCGAAACCTCCCGACAACAGCGGATTGGAATCACGACCGAACGTCAATACCTTGGCGGAAGCGATGCCGAACACAACGCTCGCCGACATCGCGAAGATCGGCAGAAGCGCTGTCCGCATGATGGCCCGCAATGTTCCCTGGTCCACGCGCAGCCGGCAAAAAAACGCCATGCACACCGCGAGGGCAAGAGGTCCGGACAAATTGAAGCTGAGTTGGCGTCGGGCGAAATCGAATTCTAACTCCGACCAGGTGAAGAAGCAGGATGGGAGAAGCAGCAGGAAGTACCAATAGGGCGCCGCGCTCGTACGCAGCGGTCGCGTTCGTTGGCAACCCAGGAGTAGGACGAGAACCACGGCGTATTTGCCGAATTCCCACGGCACGCCCGCTCTGGTCATCCTCCAGAGCACTTCCGCACCCACAATATAGGCGGCGAAGGCGGCGAATTTCTCTGGTTGCCGCTGCGAGCTGAGCCAGGCAAGGCCGACCAGCAAGGTTCCCCAGGCATAGGCCGTCGAAATCAGCGAACTCTGCTTGCAAAGCACTCCGACCAAGACATGAACTCCGATTAGCAGCAGATATCGCCGCAAGTCGAACGCCGTCGGCTCGTCCTTGGACATCGCCGCGTACGTGACCCGCGGCGGCGCGTGCGTTGGGCCGGAGAGCGCCACCATCGTTTGGTCGTGTGAATTCACCGTGTTAGGCGCACTGAGCTGAGCCAAAATTCGAGAAT